>NZ_JAVJNP010000102.1:0-135934 GCF_040217205.1 Coleofasciculus sp. A1-SPW-01
AAAATCCGGTCCTCGGAAGTCCCGATTTCGTGCCTGGGTGCGACTATAATAAATGAACATATTGCCACCCACAAAGTAATCCTCGCGCTGTGCCAAGGCTTGGTGGGTTAACTGAATCAACAGATTCATGGCAATGCGGTGACGGTTACTTTCCAAGGGTTCTCCATCATCAAAAATTAAATCAGTGGGTGGCATTTGGGGTTCCCAATCCACCACGGGAGGTGTTGGGGAACTCGGAGTTTGAGTCATTTCCGTTGACATAATCCAACTCCTCAATCTTTAATAGTCTGTCTTATTATTGTATCGGGTTTCTCATAAGAGTTATTTATGTGTGGGCGCAAGGATGGTGCCCCTACATTTCGATTGATATACCGTACACACTTAAGGAGTAGAAACTTCTTCGGTTCCAGGAAAGTCTTTGTAGAAATGATCAAAGCTGATAGCGTGAGACAGAGGAAAATTGCATTTGGGTGATTATACATTGAAAACCCGTTCTCATTACTGGCAACTGTTGCCTTATCTTCGCCCTCAAAGAGTTACCATTGGGCAAGCCTTAGCTTGTACTGTGGGATTTGTCGCCGTGTGGCCCCTCTTGGCTTGGTTAGCGGGGCGGATTGCGGCTTATGTAGGACAAGGGAATGTTGACGCGATCGCACAAGTTGCCGGATTTGCTGCTTTAATTTTCTTGGGTCAGAAGCTGGCACAGTATGGGCAAGACACCCTAATGGCAAAGGCGGCTTTGTCGATTACACTGGATTTGCGGAAAAATGTCTACGCCCACCTGCAAACCCTGAGTTTGGACTACTTTGAAACCACTAGAACCGGGGACTTATCCTATCGACTCACTGAGGATATTGACCGCATTGGCGAGGTGGTAAACAAGTTCTTTCACCAGTTTCTCCCTAGCGTCTTACAGTTGATTGCGGTCTTCGCTTATGTGGTTTACCTGAATTGGCAACTTACCCTGGGTATTGTACTCATTGCCCCACTGATGGGTCTATTAATTGGCTGGTTTGGCGAACGGATGCGCCAATTTTCCCGGCGGAGTCAAAATCGGGTGTCGGATTTATCGGCGTTGCTGATTGAAGTCTTTAGTGGGATTCGGTTAGTTCAAGCGTTTGCGGCTGAAGATTACACATTAGAGCGATTTAGTCAAGAGGCAGAACACAATCGAAACGCCAAGTATGCGGCGGAACGGTTAAAGGCGATTCAGTTTCCGGTGGTGGGGTTTCTGGAGGCGATGTGCCTGTTATTGGTATTTTTACTAGGGGGATGGCAAATTGCCCAAGGTAACTTAACTGGGAGTGAATTTGTCAGCTACGGGGCGGCGGTTGCCATGCTTATTGATCCGATCGCGATCGTTACTAGCAACTATAACGAGTTTAAGCAGGGTGAGGCATCGGTTGATCGCATCTTTGAACTGTTTGCGATTGTGCCAACGGTGATCGAAAAAGAGGGGGCGATGATTCTACCCCCGGTTACGGGTAAAGTCGAATATCGCCAGATTAGCTTTGCCTACACTCAAGCCCAAGAGAACTTGGAAAGGGCGGGGTTTGACGAAACATTATCATCAATCGCCAAAGATCAAGACGCGCCATGGCAAGACGCGCCATGGCACGTCTCTACAGGTAAAACGCCTTGGGTGCTGAAAGACTTAAGTTTTCTTGCCCAGCCAGGAGATGCGATCGCACTGGTTGGGGCATCGGGTGCGGGTAAAACCACATTAGTTAATTTACTCCCCCGTTTCTATGATCCGCAAGCCGGAGAAATCCTGATTGATGGGATTAATATCCGAGACGTTACCCTCAAAAGCCTACGGCGACAAATTGGCATTGTTCCCCAGGAAACCACCTTATTTTCTGGCACAATTGCTCAAAATATTGCTTTTGGTCAAAAGGACTTTGACTTAGAAGCCGTCCAAGATGCCGCCAAAATCGCCAATGCCCACCAATTTATTATCCAATTCTCCCAAGGGTATCACACCTGGGTTGGAGAGCGGGGGATTAACCTATCTGGAGGACAACGACAACGACTTGCGATCGCGCGGGCAGTTCTCCTCAATCCCAGTATTCTTATCTTAGATGAAGCCACCTCCGCCTTGGATTCAGAATCAGAAGCCTTAGTCCAAGAGGCATTAGAACGGATTATGAAAGAGCGTACCGTGTTTATCATCGCCCATCGCCTCACCACGGTGCGCCGCGCTGACCGAATTTTGGTGATGGAACAGGGACAGATTATTGAGTCAGGAACCCATGCCGAATTGTTAGAGCGAGAGGGACGTTATGCGCGATTCTATGCTCAACAGTTTACTTAGGGTCTGCTGATGGTGGGGTTAGAGAGCAGGGGAAGCTGGGGGAGCGATGTAGAGACGTGCCATGGCGCGTCTGGAAGCAGGGGGAGATGGAGGGGCAAATCTTTATGGCTGAATCCCTATTACTAGGCAAACGTTATCGACAGTTGCTTGAGGGGAATGCCAAGTCAGAAGCGATCGCCGAATTGCTTCTATTACCGTCTGATCCTTTACCGATGAGGCTTTCTCATTAATCGTGAGCTGTTGTATACGACGTTTGCTAATGTAGAACTCGAAGACGAGAAACCCGCTAACATTTGGGGATAACTGGATTGATTGTAGACGTTGAGTTAAACGCGCGATCGCATCTTCGTTTAGTCCAGATGCACTAACAATGTGTAGGCGATTCGGAGTAGACGGAGCTGTCGGAAGCGGAGCTTTTGCAGTCGATTTCATCTTTTGAGTTCTCGATGGCGCTGGCTCAGGGGTAGGACTCCATTCCTCATCGAGTTCATCGAGTTCCATCATATTGGGACTGATCAGGGTGATATCAAACTCGTCTTGTGCTGCTGACGAAAAACCATCATCAAACTCACAAAAAGCCATCTCACAAAAATCAAAATCATCGGTTGCTTCTACTTCGACATCGCCAAAAATTCCCTGATAACTGATCCCTTCCGGCATTTCCACGGGAACTTGTACAGAAACAGAATGATTATTGGGATTGACGCGCACTTCATCACTGACAGCAATAAAAGCGGTATATTGAGACAAGAGTTGATAAGTTAAAGCCGTATCCGTGACAGTTTCTACACCAACTTTTGTCTCTCCCTGCACCATTTGATTCATCAAGTCTTTAATCCGGTTACGACCCCAAAGTTGGGCAATCGCAGGATTTCCTGTCTCCTCAAAGTTAAGCTCAAAACTCTGCTGGTACTGCTGTCCTCCAGCAATCGTTCCTGTTACTTCTAGCCTTCCAGGTAGAGCGTCTTTTTTGCATCCAAATAGGACTAACGGCTGTTCAGCAAATAAATCAGGTGGCGTCGCCGGATAAATGATGGGAGGTTCACCCTCGCCTTGCCAGTACAATTGAATATTCGTCAGCACTGGATTATTAATTTGCCAAAAGAACTGTTCTGCGAGTTCTTCAGTCGGCTCATCGTAGCGGACAATCCGGGAAATTCCCCGTCCAATTTCAGCAATTCGATTCAGGAGAAAACGATTAACCGAACTTCCTGCACCAAAACTGTGCAAGCGATTTCCTAATTTTAAATGGCGTTGGACTTCTGCCAGGATTTGATTTTCGTTGCCAATATAACCATCAGTTAGTAATACAATACTCCGTAATCGTCCCGGATCAACCTCTGGGAAATTTAGCACCGCCTGAATTCCCCGCATCAGTTGAGTTCCGCCACTGGCGTTTAACTGATTGATATACTTGATGGCGCGGTTGCGATTTTGTGCTGTATTTGCCAAGGGAACGGGTGAAAGTTGGCGGGTAGTATCTGAGAAATCGAGAATGGTGAACGTATCGTGGGGATTAAGTCCGTTGATAAAGCAGCGCATTAATTCTTGACATTTGGTTAAGGGTTCACCACTTTGAGAACCTGATGTGTCAATCAAAAACACTACATCTTTGGGGACGAATTGATCGGGGTTATATTCAATCGCTGGAATCAAATAAACCGCAAAATGTCCACCGCGACTATCGGTTTGAGAGAGGACTGTAGTTTGCGTGCGATCGCCTGCGACTTGATAGCGTAAAATTAGGTCTTTATTGGGAATGGTGTCTCGGCGAGATAGGGTGATTCGCATTCGCTGATCTTGGCGTTCAAGTTGAATCTGATGTGAGGGAGAATACACCTCTTGAATCTCAACCCCAGCCTCAATGTCTACAGTCACATTAATATTATGTCCAGAACGAGTTCCAGGGGGTAAAATTGGCGCATTTAAGCGAGACGCATCTGGCACTAAATCGGTGTCTTTATTTAGGGTCATTGGTGCAGGTGCTGAACCCCCGCCTAGAGTATTTTCATCAATCGTGGTTCCAGTAATATAACGAGATCCTACCACCATGGGAAAGACAAACTCGTAACTTCCCCCAACAAATTTTAGGCTATCGGTGTAGCGAATTATCACATCAATTTGCTCACCGGGTTGGATATTAGCCAGGGATTGAGTAAAAATGTTAGCCCGTTCCTGTTCCAGCAATCCGGCGGTGCGTCCTTGTTTTTTGGCTTGTTCGTAAATGGCTACTGCTTCTTGGCGTTTTTTGATGTTACCCTTATTTGTGCGATCGCCGATGCGAATCTCCATATCATCGACAGCCGCTTCATTGGGTAAGGGGAAGATATAGGTAGCTTCTAGGGGAGTGGAAAAAGGATTCTCAAAGGTTTGTGTCACCTCCACCCGCGAGACATTTCCTGTCACCTTGGCTTGTACGTCAGTATGCTTCAGGGGAAAGACTAGCGGGTTTCCTGTTTCAGATTGAACGTATAACCCACCAAATTGGGGAGGTTGGGGTAGAACGGTTGATTTAGTCTTCTTGGTCTTATATTTCATTTTCCATTGACCTGATTTTTCAAGTAGGTAGTATTGCGCACTGACATTGGGACCAAAAACAATCTCATCTTCATCTTCAAGCTCATGGACTTGACATTTTTTTTCATTAACTAATAGTCCATTAGCACTTTGCTGACCTTTGGCATTACCATCAACAACTTTGTAAACATAACTGCCATCGTCTCTAACTTGTCGAACTAATGTTGCATGGTGGCGAGATATAAACATTGAGTAGAGGCGGATATCGCATTGTGGATCTCTACCTAGGGAGTAGACTGATTCTTCCAAGGTATATTCTTTGCGCCCCTTGTCGTCTTCAATAATCAACAAATGGGTGGATGGATTTAGCATGATGGTTCTCCTTTTTTTTCAGTAAGCCCCGACACCCGCCAAGAACTCAAGTTCTTGGCTAAAAGCTTAAGTCCATTAAAATGGACTACAAGTCTTATCTAGTCAACTCGATTCTGACTTGAGCTTGGGTGCCTTGGGTTTCAATTCAAGGTGGTTTAACAGGGAGCATGTCAGATTTGCATATAACGCGATAGTTAAACAAGGGAGTTGGGTTACTCAAAAAGAAGGCTTCGCCTACGTTCCAAGGGTCCAACCTACAAAAATGACATACACCCGTTTAACACTTCTGTCTGTCTATCCTCAGCCTAAGGGCGGTTTTGAGGGGAAAGTGTTCAGTCTTTGACTCACCCTTTGACTCAGTAATTGACTCAGTAGAGGTTGTGGTATCGTGTCCCTACCCGATGGGGCTGATTAGGCGTTACACTTGCTGTTGAGCTTGTTCATCAATGGCTACAGCATCTTAGTATAAATGGCACGCTCCAGTCAGCGGTTTTGGACTGGAGTTTAGACCCAATCCGAAACCTCATATAGGGGGTGAGCAACGCTTACCTTTCCTGTTTAATTTTGATTATTATTCTCATACACGGACGACCAGGAATTCAAATACATGGAGGCGTTAATTCTCTATGCAAAGGATGAAAAGATGATTCAATTCTTGGAGAAATTATTTACTTCTCTGTGTCAATCTGTGTCCCCCACTATTTAGGCTTCTGTCGGCGTCATCCCTTCTGTGTCCTCTGTGTCTTTGTCAAGACTTGGTAATGATTCTTATTGTAACTTTAACAAAATACATGCGTTTAAGGGGACATTGGGCGTGAGACAAGAATCATGAATTATACAAAGTTTTTACAAAGATTCAAGGGGTTTAGCTGTGCCTGGATTATTTTTGCCCACAAAAAACCCACCATAAAGAGTATACCTTAAAATCGCACACTCTTCTCACAATCGCCGTAACCCCTGAAAATTCGTATCTTTTTTCCAAAAAGAGGTAAAAAATGAGCAATTATGACGTTTTGTTGAGACGAGACTCTGATTGGAAAATTTAAACCGTTCTGGAGGAAAGAATGGTTTAAGTTATCAGGACTTGACAAGTTGAGCCGAAATGACATCGAGTCAAGGGAAGCATAACAGTAGCGAAGCCGAAAGAAAAAGCCAAGGGGTATTTAGTGGATAGTGGTTATCAAAATAAGTGCGATCGCCCAGGAATGATCGGCTCTAATTAGTCTAAAGTCGAAATTGTCGAAACCCTTGATATCCCGTAGGGTGGGCATTGCCCACCAGCTTTAAATCAGTATCATGATGTTACTTTTAATCATGCGATCGCCAATGCGAATCTCCATGTCATCAACGGCGACTTCATCAGATAAAGGTAAGAGGTAGGTGTCTTCTAAGTAGGTGGACACAATTAATGGCATAAGACGGATTTGCTAGAATATAGGTTCTTGGCTCTCATCTAACTCTAGAAACACACATATTTGAACGAGTGATTAGCGAACCTCAAGCAGAATATTTACTGTCTCAGTGTGAGACGTGGCTCGGCACAAAATTAAATAAACTTCGAGAACATCTTAAAGGTGAACATGAACAGACGAAATCTCACTTATGGGAACTCATCGTGCTACATGCAACAGCTTCTGTTTCATCTCTAATTCAGCCTGAGGGAGAGCAAGAAGCAGTCCCTGATATTTTCTTGCAGCCTGATAACTGCGAGCCTTTTTGGGTAGAAGTTACATATATTACCCCTCGTAACCAGCAACAAGAAACTGATATAATACGTTTTCCTTCTTGGGTGAGAGAAGAATTATCCAAAGGAAAGGTTGCTGATTCACAACACCTAAGAATCAGACTTAAGCCTGCTGATACTAGCAAAGATGTACAAGTACCGCCAAACAATTCCTGGAGACAGTTACTTAAGACAGATAAATGGAAAACCTTTTTAGCTGAGCTTAAATCGGGTAACTTCAATTCAACTTTATGTCTTAGAGAAACTGACAATGCAAATGTAATTGTGACAATTGAAGGGATAGAACAAGGAAATTTTGTCTCTTCATCCTTTCCAGCCCCAAATGTACCAAAATGTGCTGAAGACCATCCAATTTATCGGAAAATCAAAGAAAAGGCAGAGCAAGCCAAGAAATGGGAAAGATCTGGCAAAAAGTATGAACCGCTGGTTCTTTTTATAGGTGCTTCTGAACGCCTACATCAAATCAATGATCATGGTACACCCTCATCTATTAGTCTTGAGCAAGCTGTATACTCTGCTCTAGCAGATACGGAACAGTGGGATTTAACAACAACTTTGAATGCGATAGGAACTGCACCTTGGCCTGGCACAAAAGCGCGTAGACAAAGAGTTAATGGTTCCAGGTTGATTTCGGCTGTGGTAATCGTCACGATTAAAAATGAATATTCTGGCTTAAGGTGGAGAAAACGAGCCAGTAGACCTATCGTGATCAAGAACCCTCATCCTGATGTAGAGTTAACGGCACAGCAGGAACAACTTCTTCATCAAATAAATCTTAATCAGGTTGAATATGGATCTGGTTGTGAAAGCTGGGAGGCACAACAATCACAGAGAATTCCTGTAGCATTACAAAGATACAAGGAACGAGAAGGTCGTTTTGTTTTTAGCCCTGGATCAGATTTTTCTTTTAACATAGAGATTCGATGCAATCTTGTAGCTCTGTTCCTAGCCGGAGATATTACTGATTGTGAGGTTTGGGATAATAAAAATTCAGGCAGTGATGATTATCCAACTCTCAAAAAGCGAATAGGTGATGATCTGCGGCTTGCGGCAGAACTAAACCTAAAAATAGTCAATGTTAACTTTGTTAAAGTAGATCCTAAATTGAGAGAGCAATCACGCATTAGGTTAGAGTTTGGTGCATTCACTGCTCCTACAGATCCTATTAATGATTCTCCTAAAGCCTACATAGAAACTGATGCTAGCGGTGCTTTTACACTCAAGCTTGCCCAGAACCTGATAACGCGCCTGTTAGCCGGAAAAATTACGGCTGGTGAAGTGTGGAAGATTGAGAATAATAAACAAATTGGTGATTTATTAAAAAATGCAGTGAGTAGAGGTCAAGATATTATAGATGCAAAGCTCGTTCAGGTTAGTTCTGACCCTGAAAGTGAACCTGCACTCAGCTTAAACTTCAGCGCTCCTACCGACACGACAATACGTGAGGACAAAAAAATAATTCGTGAAGAAAAAAAGCGAAGAAAAAATTAAATATCAGAAAACTAGACAACAAGGAATAGATAAATTAAACAGGAGGAGAACGAATTAAAACAGATGAAACCACCTTAACCGCCTGAATAACCCAAAAACTTGAAGCCTTGGGAGTTGAATTGTCGGATTAAATCTATGTTAAAAGAACTCCGGTTCAGTGACCATGCTCTGTTTAAACTTGACTTGTTAAGTCAACGAGGAATTGTGATTCATCAGGACTTTGTTATTGACACCATCCAGGCTCCGGATAGACGAGAATTAGGAGAAGGAGAAAAAATCACAGCACAAAAAAACTTAGACGATAACTTAGTGTTACGAGTTGTTTATCGAGACTATGAGGCATTCATTTTAGTGATTACATTGTATCCAGGTAGAAGGAGTCGCTATGAAAAAAATTAGATACAGCAAAGATGTAGATGCACTCTTGATTGAGCTTTCAGAGGATGCGATCGCCTATGCAGAAGATGAAGGACGGATAATCCTTCACTACTCACTTAATGACCAGCTCGTGCTGATTGAGATTTTAGATTTCAAGCAGTCTATGTCTGAAGAGATGATTGCTGAACTTGTTTCAACATCTTGATTTTTATCAATTGCGATCGCAGTACCATCGGTACTATGGTGGGCAAGGTTTAAAGGGCATTTAACTCTTACCAACAAGCAATGGTGAAACCTTGCCAACCCTAAGATGTAATTTTAGCTACCTTACCATTCTCCAAGTAATGTCAGGATTTTAGTCGGTGTTTGTACCATTGAGTTACCTTTACAAGCAGACTGCTATTGTATCAAGCCCATAACGATTAAGGGCGGGTTTTGTTGAACAGTTATCGGCGGAGTAAGCGCATTTTAGTCACTAAACCAGCCCCTACAATTGATAGACATGCCAGGATATGTCTCTACACGACTTACTCTGTCTTCCCCACTACTAGCTGCTATTACTGGATCGACGCTCTAGAGTCCCCTAGCTAAACTAGAATAAGTTGAGAATTGTGGGCAGGAAAGCAAGATGGACACACCTATCCTGGATAAGCTTATTGAACAACTGAAAATTATGCCTCAAGACTTGCAGTGGCGAGTGCTGGAGTTTGCACGCGCTTTAGCCAGTTCAACAATTCAAGGTGTCCCCGGGCGACAATTACTTACGTTTTGCAGGTTCAATCCCACCCGATGATGTTAAGTTGATACGCCAAGCAATAGAACAGGACTGTGAACAAGTTTATCTCAATGAGTGGTAGATATTGATTTAGACAATAGGGGAATATAAAACACAAGTAAACCTGCATTTTTTGCCGAATTAACCCATAACTCAAGTCCATGATTAATAGACAGTATAGGGATTTTAGTCCCTTTTAATGGACTTAAGCTATAAGCCAAGAACTTGAATTCTTGGCAGATACTATCCTCATCGCTCATGCTACTATGACTAACTCGCTCTCCGCATCCACAGAAGGATTAACCATTGTAGACCGAGCCAGGAAACGTTATGGCTGGACGAAAACTAGCACCGCCTGTTGGTGGGAGGATGCTCATACCTCTAGAGCGACTCTACGCCGCTTTTGGCGCGGGGAACGGATTCAAAAAGATGCCTTTATTTCTATCTGTCAAGCCGTGGGTATCAGCGATTGGCAGGCGATCGCACAATTCCCAGAAAGCCTAAACCCTAATGTACCGGAACTCCAGTCTCCCCTGATTGATTGGGATGAAGCGCCGGATCTGGATCATTTCTATGGACGAATTCAATCGTTAAATCAGTTAGAGGAGTGGATTACTAAAGATAATTGTAAACTCGTGGCAATTGTCGGAATGGGTGGGATTGGCAAAACCGCCCTCACCGTTGCTCTATGCGATCGCATCCAGTCTGACTTTGATTGTCTCTTATGGCGATCGCTAACTTACCAACCCTCCCTGCTAACGCTACTCGACAGTATCCTGAATACATTTGAACCAACCATTGTTCAAGATATTCACTCAGGAATAAGGCAACTGAGGTATCATCTACAACAGCGTCGCTGTCTACTGGTACTTGATGGACTCGATTCGGTTTTGCACCAGAAAGACAATATTGAGGACTACAGTAAATTGTGGCAAACCTTAAGCCGCAACCGCCATCAAAGTTGTATTCTAATCACCAGTCGCGAACAACTCCCCGGATTTGATGCGATCGCGGCTAACTCGAAAGGGGTTCGCTGCTTCAGGTTGCAAGGCTTAGAACAGGCTGATGCAATGGCATTACTGCAAACTGGCGGATTCACGGGTCAAGAACAGGGATTATCGGCTCTGTGCCAACTGTACCGGGGTAATCCATTGGCATTGAAAACCATAATACCGTTGATTCAGTCGATTTTTGCCGGGAATGTTACCGCGTTTCGCCTCCAGAATACTATCGTTATCGGCGATCGCCTGCAAGCGTTACTCACCCAGCAATTCGATAGATTGTCTGAATCTGAACGATCCATTGCCTACTGGTTAGCCATTTGGCAGGAACCGATCACATTATGCCGATTGCAAAGCCATTTGCTCTATGCTTCTGATCCGAGTGTCATTTTAACCGGAATTGCCGCGTTAGAGACGCGATCGCTCCTAGAAAAACGATTCAGCGCTGATACACCCTCCTTTACCCTGCAACCCATGGTGATGAAAGTGGTAACAGATCGATTAATAGAACAAGCCGTCAGGGAAATTAATCAGGTTATCCAAAGCGATGATATCAGCCATCTGCACATCTTGAGAACCCACTGGCTAATGCGCCCCGGTACTGATGATATTGCAGGCGATCGTCTTATCTTTCAACTCCGGGAACAATTGTTTCATGTGTATGGCGATTCCTTCTCTCAAACCCTGCTGCAAATTCTCTTCCGGCTACAGGATTGCTCTCCTCAAGTTGTGGGCTATGCCCGATGCAATCTCACGGCACTTCTTCAGGAGTTCTGAAGGTTTTGCCCAACTTACACTTAAGGTGACATCCTCCTACATTCAATCAAAGTAAGACATGTAGGCAACATTTAGTACAATCAAAAGTTAGACTTCCAGCGTTTTATACTAAATTCAGAACAGACCACGTCACCGCCCCCACAATCCCATCTGCAGTCATCCCCTTTGAGCGCTGAAACGCAATAACGGCGGCTTTTGTCTTGGCACCATAGATCCCATCAGCAGGACCCGGATCAAAGCCTTCTTGCTGCAAAACCTCTTGGACTTGCTTCACTTGGGAACCCACGGAACCTTCCTGGAGTGGTAAAAAAGGCTCTAACGGTTGATTGCGCCATTTTTGGGAAAACTCCACCAATGTCGCCTCAGATAGTTGTGCTTGTAACCACTGAATGGCTTGGGTTTGATGGGGGAGTTCCCGGTAATACCTATAGGTATCGAGGAGTTGAACCTGGGTGAAAGGAGTTTGTGGATTCAAAGGTTTACTTCCCCCCGGTGTTGTATCCGGCGCTGTCGGAGTCCCAGTATCGATGGGAGGTGGCTGTGTCGGTTGAGACACCCGTTCTAACACCTTCCACGTATTCGGTCCAACCAAACCATCAGGTTCTAACCCATAAAACTTTTGGAACAAAACTACCGCATCTTCAGTACCCGCGCCAAAAATACCATCAATTGGACCCGGATTAAACCCTTGAGCGCTGAGAATTTGTTGGAGTTCTTTCACTCGTAGTCCGGTGTCTCCTTCCCGCAAAACTTCGATGAAAGATGCTCCTAATCGCTGACGGACTTCCTGGCGTAAGCGAGGTAATTGACTGTATAACCAATCTCCAGGACATTGAGTAGGAGAAAAGTCGCGATGTCCGAGAATATTATCCGGGTTAATCTTAGTCGTTGAGCAAATCGAGGCGCATAATTCAACCAAACTATCCCACTGTTTGGCATTCATTTGATAGGTGATAAATGTGCCTTCATTTTCAATACCTGGCGACTGATTCCCTTTATTACTACCCGCATGGGATGAACGCACACTGCGTCCTTGTTTAGCCGCATTCAGACTTCCATGTCTGCCTTCTAGCAAATATCCGCCCGTTGTGTTCAAAAAATTGTGACCCGAATCAATCCAACCAAAGCCATTTACATGGGCTGTTTGAATGCTGCGGGCGAAGGTTTTAGCACCCGTTAATGTCCCTCTGGAGACATCATTGGGGGGATTAGGAGTCGCTGTATGATGAATGATAATATATTGCGGTCTCGTTTGTCCGGGCCACTGTTTTGGGGGTCTAGCGCCCCATTCGTTCGTTGAAATAACACTCGCTGTAAATGCCATACCGATTGTCTCCCTCCATTCAATCTAAATCAGCCGCCAGCTTACTCAAACCAATAGGATTTGTGCTGCATTCTACCTAATTCCTGCTCAGTAGAATGCGTTATCTTTTGTTGATATTTGCTATTCTACATTCGGGTTTACTACCACCAAACGCAAAATGACACCAACACGGCAAACTGTATCCTTACCCGAAATCCAACTGTCTTATCTAGAGTGGAAGCAAGGTTCAGAACCCTTGTTACTACTCCATGGTTTAGCGGATCACGCTTTAGTGTGGTCGAGTTTAGCCGAGTATCTGCCTGAGAGCTATCATATCATCGCTCCCGATATGCGGGGTCATGGGGAGAGTAGTAAGCCTGACGATGATTATACCTTTGCCAGTGCGATCGCGGATTTGGAAGCCCTGATGAATCACTTGGGATGGTCATCAGCCCATATAATTGGACATTCCTGGACGGGTAAATTAGCCCCGATTTGGGCAAAACAGCATCCCGAACGGTTTCGCAGCATGGTTTTGGTTGATCCGATTTTTATCTGGAAAATGCCTAGTATGCTCAAGGTTACATTCCCTTTGTTATACCGGATTTTACCGTTTCTCAAAGGAATGGGTCCGTTTGAGAGTTATGAAGACGCCGAACAGAAAGTGCGTCAGTTAAGTCAATATCAAGATTGGACGCCGTTACAGCAGCAAGTTTTTCAAGCCAGTATCGAGCAGAAACCCGATGGTTCTTGGGGGAGTAAGTTTACCGTGGCTGCCCGTGATGGTACGTTTGAAGATGTGATGCTCGTCGCCGGATTAACGGTTCCGATTCATATCCCTACCCTGTTCGTGCAACCGGAAAAAGGGGTAAATCGCCAAGACTGGCAACTGAAACCCTATAAAACCTATTTAAAAAATTTACAAGTTCGTCAGGTTCCTGGTAATCATTGGCCCTTTTTGGTCGCGCCAGAAGAATTTAACCGAACGGTAGAAGCGTTTTTAGAGCAACATAGAGAAGCTACCGCTGAACCTGGATGATCTTCATAGGTTTAATTGATTGACAAGCTTAAGCTGTCATGCATTTAAATTGGGTATTAGTAGCGAGCAAGATGCTCGCATTACAACAATTTTGCCATTATTGACATTAAGAAGGTTTAAATGCCGAACGGCTTAACCCGGTCTACCCATCATAACCTGCGCTCTCATTCACGATACATTTTTAATGAGAGTTACAAACTGCCAACATGACAAAACCTGCTCACTTGATGATTAAATCCCTGTATCAGGCAATCAACCGCAGGGATATTTCCGCCGCTATAGACTGCATCGATGATGAGTGCGTCTATGAGGATCTCAACTTTCCCCAACCCTTTCGTGGGAAAGCCGCCGTTCAGCAGCTTTTTGAAGAATCCTATCAAGGTGTACCCGATGACTTACTATTTGTTATTGATGATATTACAACAGGAGATTCATCTTCCACGGGTGTCCTTTGGCATGTTGAACTCGATGGTATTCCCTTTCCCAATGGACGAGGCGTCAGCTTTTATCGCCTGTCTGAAACCACGGGTAAGTTAATTTACGCCCGTGATGTGGTTGAACCGCCAATTAAACCCGGTAAAGTTGCATTCTGGATTATTCGATTGGTTACTCCTCTGGTACGACGACTGCTGAAACGCCAGCCAGAAACCCATGCTATGGCTAAATCAGAACAACCTCAGCCATGGGTTGCGATCGCGTTGGCACTGGTGGCGATAGTCTATACTTATGTCCTCTTGCTTTCTCCACCCAATCAACTTCTTCCCGGAGAACCAATTTGGGCAATTCAACCCGAAACCTTACAGGAAATTCTAGATGAGTCGCTCAATTTTTTCTTGATCTTACCGATTCTCAATGCGGTGGGTATTCATGTCATGGAGTCCCCGACGGTTCACCCTACCCTGGAAGCACTGTTTAACTTTGCCGAAGCCTGGATATTTATGTTTCTCCCCTTACTGTTACTTGACAAAAGAGGACGCCATTTACCTAAGGTTTTGATGTGGAGTGTGGCAATGTTCCTGACGAATGTTATTCTTACGCCTTATATGGCGCTGCGTTATACCGTTCCCCCTCCTCAAGACAAGGATGAACCTGAAAAAAGCTGGCTAGCTCGTCTTTTCGGATGGATAGGACTGATTGTGGGTACTCTAGCTATTGTATGGGGTTTTGTCGGAAGACCGGAGTTTGGAGATTTAGCACAGAGGGCGCAGTATTTTAGAGAACTGCTAATGAATAACCGGGTGACTATCGCATTTTGTGTTGATTTGGTGCTGTTTTCCATTTTCCAGGGTGTACTGTTAACCGCCGTCATTCCCTCTAATAAAAGGGGGCGCTGGCTGCGATATGTTCCCTTCTGGGGATTGGCGGTTTGGCTGATTATCTGATTTGTCTTATGTCTTATGTCATTCGTCTTATGTCTCAGGTTTTGTGCAAATCATTGAAGTTGCTTAAAGCACAAAACGTGTCAAAATAGATAGATGTAACGAAAGATGAATTTAAACCGATGGGAGAACAACTGAGTCAAGTCCTAGAACCTATCGCGGCGTGGTTTCGCACGTTAGGCGTTCCTGAACCGATTGTTCACTGGGGACATCCTGTCATGATGGGAATCGTGATATTTGTTCTTGGTAGTTTTGTCGCCTATATGGGATGGCGTAGTCGGTTGACGAAGGATGGGGAAGTGGCGGCGAAAAGTCGTGCGTCTCACCGTCAGCTTGCACCGTTGATGTACTTGTTTATTGCGCTGGGGTATACCGGAGGAGTTCTTTCCCTTGTGATGCAGCATAAACCTATTTTTGAAAGTCCGCATTTTTGGACAGGTTCTTCTGCTGTCATTTTGTTAGGAATTAACGCGCTGATGACGTTTGGTTTTGGGGGTGATAAGAAGGAATCGTTTCGTACTGCTCATGCTTATTTGGGGAGTACAATTATGATTCTGCTGGTTGTTCACGTTGTTCTTGGTGTAAAATTGGGTCTTTCAATTTAAAACCTTAATATCAACAACTGCAAAATCGTTGTAATGCGTTAAGCGAAGCCATGCCGCAGGCTTTGCATCTTGCTCGCTACCCATGTCAACAACTCAATGGTGCAACTACAGTTAATGACGATCGCCTTCTATAATAGTCATAATTGCCCGATCCAGCAGTTCAATCGCTTCATTTTCATAATGATAGGTTTTAAACTTTTGTCCAGATTCTATCACTTCTGGGCGCTTGGAGGGACGGCGATTATAATGGGATTGATAAAGCTGGAGCGCCAACGAGCCAATCGAAGTCTTTTGCCCTTTAGTCGCATCAATGTTGAGTTCACGGAGTCGCATCGCCACGCTAACAAATTGTTGATTGGGCGATGCTGGAACCTGCATCGTTCTCACCTGATTAAGTGCATCAATTAAAGTTTGCTCAGACTCAGATAATAATAAAGGCAACTGAGTATATCGGCGCATTGGTTTATCGACACTGACGGCAAACTTTAAGGTTTCTGGTCTACCAACGGCGATAAATCCACCGTAGCTGGCACGAGTCATTGTGGTGTAGAGAAGTTGACGAGAAAGCATCCGGTGGTTTGAAGGCGACAGAGGCATAATGACATACTGAAATTCACTACCTTGAGCCTTATGACACGTTAGGCAAAACGAATGCATAATCTGCTCAAAAATGCCGGGGACATAATCAACAACCGCGCCGCCTTCAAATGCAACCTTAACCCGTTCTGGCTGGGATTTAGGATGAACCTCAATTACCCAACCCCCTTCGCCATTCATCACCGCCGGGATTGTATCATATCTATTCTTCAATTGAATCACGCGATCGCCAACTCGATACACCACCTCCCCCGTTTCCACTTCTGGCTGTTCCGGTTGTTTTGGGTTAAATAGAGGCTGCAATCGTTTATTTAAGGCTTGAACCCCAACCACCCCTTTCTTTTGGGGAGCAAGAACCATTACCTGATCTTTTAAGTTAACCTGATCACGCTGCATCTGTGCCACTAGCTCGACAATGGTATCAGCAATTGCTTCCGGGGTGTGGCGACACAGCAGGGCGCAATCGGAAACCTCTTGCCATTGGAGAGGAGACTTAAACCGCTGCAAATTAGGAACCACGCCACGAATGACATCTTCTGCGGCATAGATAATCGGACTTTCTTCCGGTTGGCGGTAAATCTTTTTCAGGCGAGAACAGGGTACAACTTCAGATATCAGTAAGTCGCGCAGCACCATTCCCGCGCCCACACTCGGAAGCTGATTATGATCCCCAACCAATACGATTCTCGTATGGGGTTCTAAGGCTTTTAAGAGAGAATTAAACAGGAAAATATCGACCATACTAAATTCGTCAATAATTAACCAGTCAATCGGCAAGGGGTTATCCTGATTAAACTCAAACTTTTGACCATACCCTCGCCACTGAAGGAGACGATGAATCGTTTGGGCATCTAACCCGGTGGCGTTCTTCATTCTTGTCGCCGCCTTGCCGGTAGGTGCAGCTAAAGCCACCTTGAATCTACACTCCGTTAGCCAATTGATCAAATACTTCAAAATATGCGTTTTCCCTCGCCCAGCACCCCCCGTAATAATGCTAATTGGTTGGGCATAAGACTTTAACAGTGCCTGTCGCTGTTCTGGAGCCAGCACACTAGACTCTCGCCATTCTACTGCTTCTAGTTTTTGTAACCACTCCTTTAACGGTTCGATAGGCAGTTGGCTCCGAGAGGCAAAATACAGAATCAATTGGGCAACATTAACCTCCGCCCGATAAATTGGTTTTAAATAGAGCGACTCTGATAACCGTCCCTCCACTACAATTTTTTGGGTGAGCGCATTCTCTAATACCTGATTAAGTAACCGGGGATTCGGTGTATGTCCGGGACAACTCAATAACCCTAGTGCTGCTTCAATAAGTTCGGAGCTGGGGAGAAAACAATGCCCCTGATTTCTGGCATCTTGTAAAGTTTGAATGATCCCTTGCTCATAGCGCAGAGGACTATCAGGAGGCATCCCCAACTTTAGCGCTAAACTGTCAGCTATCTTAAATCCGATTCCATCAATCTCATTAATAATCTGATAAGGGTTGGTGTTGAGGACAGATGCTGTACGCTGATCATAGTAGTCCGTCAGTTTCAGGGTTAACCCCAAAGATATCCCCATCCCCAGCAACCAAGCTTGAGTCCCTCGGACGGGATTATGCTTGCTTTTCTCCCAAGCCGAGATGATGGCATCAATCCGATATTGGGATAACCCAGGAATAAGTTTGAGTCGTTGGGGTAAGAACTCCAGAACCTCAAGAGTATCCGAGCCAAAATATGCCGCCAGCAAAGCGGCTGTCTTTTTACCAATGCCATGAAATATGCCACTGGCAAGATACTGTTCAATTTCTGATTGCTCTAGCCTGGGTAATTGATCGTGGTTGTCTGTCGGGAAAGCCATTGACATGATTGATTGCCCCCTGAACAGGTGAACAAGAAATCTTCAATTATACCTAATTTTAAGTCTGGTAGTATCTTAATTGTACAGTGGAGAGCGATCGCACAAACCTGATTTAGTAACAGCTTTAAAAGGTGACAAATTTAGGAAAAGGGCGCACGTCTATGCGCCCCTACAGTTAATTAATCAATTGCCAATATTATGGGAAACGGGTGTAATCCTTTCGTCAGATAATTCGGGCTTGCTGAGTGACGCGATCGCACACCATCTCTCTACCCCGCTTAACCTTGAGCAACAGGGGTTTACAGGCTGTCGGCTCAAGGCACAAACAGCCACTAAAGTGGCTACTACAAACAGGCTACTACAAATAGCGCGATCGCACGTTTCCTTTAACGCCAATCGTCCCAATCCTGATTAAAAATCGACGTATCTGGAAACGCCGTCGGATTATTATTCCGTTCCAACCGTCGCCGCAACACCTGCAACTGCGGATCATGGGGTGGAAGTCC
Organism: Coleofasciculus sp. A1-SPW-01; assembly: GCF_040217205.1. NCBI lineage: Bacteria > Bacillati > Cyanobacteriota > Cyanophyceae > Coleofasciculales > Coleofasciculaceae > Coleofasciculus > Coleofasciculus sp. A1-SPW-01. Next base: position 18,641 of record NZ_JAVJNP010000102.1, read on the forward strand.
ATCCACCAATTCAAACGGTGCAATTCCCTTCTCCAACGCAAACGCCGCCGCCGTTCCCGCCCCTGCACCCGATGACCATTCAAAGGAATGCACCCGATACGCCGCCGCTGCAATATGACTCGTGGCAATACTTTTTCCCGCCACTAACATATTGTCAATCTTTTGCGGAATCATCGCCCGCAGGGGAATTTGAAACGGATAGGCTTGACCCGCCCCCTGACGTTCCCCCTCTCGTTCTGTATTTCCTGGCGCTTCTGGGGGAGAGAAACTCATGCAAGGGTGAAAATCAATCGCGTAATGTCCAATTCCCACCGAATCGGGATAGATGGTTGAACGAGTACGTCGATTTACCTCATCGGGTGATACCTCACCCTGAATCACCGAAATCGCTTCTCGTCCCGCCAAGGCTATCCATAACTGGCGATACATTTGGGGTGATAAGGTTTGACGGTAATACTCCTCTCGGTAATTGCGGCGAGACATATCAATTTCCCAAATCGTAAACCCCTCCGGATACCCAAACGCAGGGCGTCCAATAATTCGCCGTCCTTCCCGCATATAGGGATACTTAGATAACCCATGTACTGTTCCCATGGGAGAGTCTAATCCGGATAAATAACGATAACTGGGATGGGGTTCCTTTACGCCATCACCAAGTTGGGAGTCTGTTGTTCCGTCAACTAACCAATAGAAATATCCCAGGGAGAGTTCCTCCGCCTTGCGTAAACTCTCGGTTCGCAACCCCCCCATCCAGCCTCCGGGGGCTAACTGTCCCGTCGCTTGCAATTGGTCAGGAGTATAAACAAGGTTATCAACCTCTGTACCGGGACGATAGTCATTTCCCCACGTCCAGTTTTGCATGGAGATATCCCCGACGGTGGGCGCGGTAAAGGAAATTCCGCCAAATTTCTCCGGTTCACCTTTTTTCGGACTCCAAATCCGCCGATAGGTAAACACTAAGTCAAAGTCGGCTAAGCGGGGTAATTCATAACTATAATAGGGTTCGTACTGAGGGTAAAAGGGCGGCATTTCATGGCTTTGCGGTTCCTTGGTGGCTTCCATGGCAAAGGTGTAGGTAAACCCCTGAGTACAATAGGGATTCCCGGTGGCGCTGGAAGACGAGGGTTCGAGATGAGAACGGGGGTCAATTCCCAGGCGGTAAGGGACATCCGCCAACCCAATCAGTTCCCCGGTTTCTGTAGCCTCCACAACATACCAATCTGGGACGTTTCCCGGTGATGAGTTTTGAGGAACGAAGCGGATAATAGTTTTGTCAAAGCGGGGGGAATTCGGGTACTGATACCAATCTTCAATCGTTTGCGATAAGGGAAATGTATTTAGGGGGAGTGCATCCGAGGCGGGTTGATGCTGAATGGCGATCGCACTTTTAATCAAGTTCCCGGTAGGATTATAGTCGAGTTCCTTAATTACCGTGGAGGGAAACCACTTCAGTGTCCCTTTCCCCCGTTTGGCTGCATCCCGCAACATATCCAAGAGGATATCGTGGGCGTCACTGGGAATAAAACAGGATTCACTCACCCAACAATCCCCCGGATTCAGTTCCCTATATTTGCGTCGAATCCGTTCCCGTAATTCCAAATAACCGCGAGAATAGAAAAGACGCGATCGCTGAGTCGGGCGTTCATCAAGTGCAGAGGTTCCCTGGGAGGAAATCTGTCCCCCTACCCAATCGGTAATCTCCGTCAAGCAAACCGTTCGTCCCGCGAGTAACCCTTCATAAGCTGTCGCTGCACCCGCTAATCCACCGCCAACCACCAAGATTTCACAGGTGACGGTTTCATCGGGCGTGCCATCGGAAACGCTACGGGCAATTGGGACAAAGGATAGTAGCGAAATCAGGCTAAAAGACAGGCAAACCAGCGATTTTACGGCAGATACACGTCGAGAACGCTTCATAAGAGTTAAAATGCAGAACGTATCAGATGTTACATTACAGTGGATGCCTTGACGTTGCCATCCCCCAATAAGTTCATCTCCTCAACGAAATCTTTTTGTATTATACTCGTAGTATATTGATGTTATTTAGCGCTAGAGGCGCATATTTATGCCTTACGAACAACTGAAACTGTCCACAGATAAGCCCGTTTTATCCTGGGCAAATCATGATTTAAGTCATGATGAAACCCAGATGGCAAAAAATGTAGCATCTTTACCGTTTGTGTTTAAACATGTGGCGTTAATGCCAGATGTTCACTTAGGCAAAGGCGCATTAGTTGGGTCTGTTCTTGCCACCAAAGATGCGGTTATTCCTGCCGCTGTGGGAGTTGATATTGGCTGTGGAATGGCAGCGATTAAAACGCCATTTGTGGCGGAACAACTTGAGGGCAAACTCAAGAAAATTCGTTTAGATATTGAAGCCGCCATTCCTCTGGGATTTAACCAAAATAAAGAGGTAGAAAAAGATGCCAGCAATTGGCAAGGCTGGACTCATTTCAAAGACTTACATCGCGGGGTGCAGGATGTGCAAGGAAAAGCGATGAAGCAGTTGGGTTCTCTGGGTGGTGGAAATCACTTTATTGAAGTGTGCCTCGATACAGAGGATTCAGTGTGGTTAATGCTACATTCTGGTTCTCGGAATATTGGCAATCGCTTGGCGCAATGCCATATTAGCACGGCGAAAGAATTAGCCAAACTAGCCGAAAATCGCTTACCTGATCCGGATTTAGCCTACTTTATCGCCGGAACTCCAGAATTTGCCGCCTACTGGCGAGATTTACAATGGGCGCAAAATTATGCCCGTTATAATCGCGATGTGATGATGGCGCGTTTTAAGCGAATTGTGGAACAACATTTGGCGGGCGGTAAGCCAATCAAGCCCTTGTTAGAGGTAAATTGCCATCACAATTATGCCGAGAAAGAAGTCCATTTCGGTGAAGACGTGTATGTGACGCGCAAGGGTGCAGTACGGGCGCGTGAAGAGGATTACGGGATTATACCCGGTTCGATGGGGGCAAAATCGTTTATTGTCAAAGGGAAAGGGAATCATGCAAGTTATTGCAGTTGCTCCCATGGCGCAGGGCGTTTAATGTCTCGGAAAAAGGCAAAGAAACAGTTTTCCCTGGATGATTTGGTGACACAAACTCAAGGGGTTGAATGTCGCAAGGATGGCGGGGTTTTGGATGAGATTCCCGGCGCTTATAAACCCATCGATGAAGTGATGAATAATCAAGCGGATTTGGTGGAGGTGGTGGCGACGCTAAAGCAGGTAGTTTGCGTGAAAGGTTGATTTTTCGGGTGGGCATTGCCCACCTTATTTGTTGGTATCAAATTCGCTTTTCTATTTTTAGAAGCTTACCTCATGCTAGACAACTATAAGTTGTGGCTAACACAGACTCAATGATCAAGATTCGAGTTAAAATCGGATGAGTGTAGACATGACAAACGTTTCCTTTGAGAATGAAAATTTACCTAAAATCTCCTCAAGTCACTCTCTATCACGGAGATTGCTTAGATACACTGCGCTTGCTACCTGATGATTCAGTTAATCTTATCCTTACTGATCCACCTTATCATTCGACAAAAAAAGCCAACATTACGGGTGACAAAGACTTTAAACATGACCAAGATTACCTTAACTGGTTAGACACTATAGCAGAGCAATGGCAACGGGTGTTAGCTCCCAACGGTTCCCTATACTGTTGTGCCTCTCTCAAGATGGCAGCCAGAATTGAGGTGATGTTAGCTGAACGATTTAATGTACTCGCTTCAATCACCTGGACAAAGCCCAATGCTCCAGGGTATGACGGATGGAAGCAGAAAACAAACAAGGAAAGTCTACGCAGTTGGTATTTACATTCTGAGCGGATTATTTTTGCTGAGTCAGCATCCCCAGAAGAGCCTAAACAGGCTACTCGAAGATGCTCATCTCGCTCTGCTGCTACCACTTCATTATCCGCCTTTGGCAGCTTACTTAGAAAAACTCGCTTGGCAGCAGGACTATCTACAATTCAACTAACAGAAGCTATTGGTGAGTATGGTAGCGTAAATCACGGTGGTGCGGTATCCAATTGGGAAACTGGCAGGAATATCCCAAGTCCTGAGCAATATCAAAAACTAAAATCAGTATTTGCTAAACTCAGTTCCCAAGTTCCCGAACTGCCTGATTACGAGAAAATAATCAGACCTTTCTGTGTAACAGCTAATATCCCCTACACGGATGTTTGGGATTTCCCTACAGTCAAACCTTATCCGGGTAAACATCCAGCGGAAAAGCCCCTAGATCTAATTACACATATTATCAAAGCCAGTTCTTATCCAGGTGACGTCGTTCTGGATTGCTTTGCTGGCTCAGGTGTTGTGGGACAAGCTGCCAAAATGTTAGGGCGTAAAGCCATTCTCGTTGAAATTGAGGAGCGTTGGTGTCACAAAATTGCTCTACGGTGTTCCGAGCCATCTGAGTTATTACCAGAAGTTAAGAAATCAGCCTTTGATTGGCAGAAAGAACCCTTATTTCAGCTATTGTTCGATATGCCTTCTTGACGAGCCATATCCATAATCCCCTCTGTTCGCCAAGCCAAAAAAGATAGTTGATACTTAGTTGCCTCTATCTCTTGAGAAGAAGCATACTCATAGACGCGGATTCCTGCCCCTTGACCTCCCGTCTTTTTGCCTGTATATCCATGTCTTATCTGAAAGTCGTCAGAACGGGTAGTGTCGGGTACACGAGCAATGTATTGTCCGCCAAGTGGTGGAGTTCGGGAAGTTGCCGGAGACCAATCGTACTGACTCGGAGGGTAATTATTCCAGTGATATCTTGTTTCATAAAGAACTAATAAATTTCTGCCAAGCTCTAGGTCGTTGGGTAAATCGGGATGAGGCTCTGGAGGATTATCAGAAAAGTAATCTTCTGGAGAAGCAAGAACGATATAACCCTTCTCGAATCCACCTTCTGGTTGAAGAAAGTTACTGTTCCAAGAACTGATTGGGATTAGGACGGTATTACATCTCTTTACACGATTTTGGTATACAGTATCTTTTTCAGCTCCCCTTGTTTGACTGGTCTTGTAGATTTTCATCGCTATGGCTTCTGGCAGTCCAAGTTTGTAGCTTAGCTTAGTTTTTTTAGCCTTCACTCTTCTACCTCAATGCCGTAATTAGTAAAGAGAGCAGAAACAGATATATTTAGTGCTTTAGCTAGCTTTTCAATATTTTCTAATGAGGGATTGCGACTCCCCCTTTCAATACTTGAGATGTAAGTGCGGTGAAGGTCAGCTTTTTCAGCAAGTTCCTCTTGAGAAAAATCTAATTCTCGCCGACGTCGTCTTATCGCTTTGCCAAAGCGCTGTTTAATATCTGGTTTGCTATCTTGCCTCACAGCATAATTTTTAGGGAGCGCAGACAATAAGTCTACATACAATAAATAACTCTTTGTATACTATGAGTAACAAAATGGACATGGGCGATCGCTTAATTCCCAAAACTACTATTCATCCTCATCTGACTCATCCAAATACAGCCGAATAAACTCTTGCGCCGCCGCCGGATCAATCTTCCGCAGTGCCTTTCTGATTTCCAAAACTGTCTCAGCGGACGGATCTTGAGTGTTTTGATACCAGTAGTGAACCGTTGATCGACCAATACCCATTGTCACCGCCAATTTATTTTGGCTGATTTTGTACGTCTGCAATACCTGCCTTAGCGCTTCACCTGCTTTTCCCATGGTTTCTATAGTGTCAGAGGCTTATGACTCAGTAAATGTTCATAGTTATGAACTTTGTGCTAAACTGACTTTGTGTTCGTTTTTATGAACATAAGCCACAAAAATTAGGACAACTCCAATGACTGAAGACTTTATCCGCGACTCCTCTCCAACTCCCAACCCTGCAACCCCTCTACCATCTACGCCCCCGCCAGACAACCGACAGCCTCTAAAAGTGATCGTTATCAGTTCACCTCAAGGCGTCACCCGCACCATTCATACCTTCTATCGCCTCGGCTACGCCCACGTCAGCGAGTGGAGTAAACCCCAACCCACCCAGAATCCGGGCGAAGTGATGAGTGTTCTCTACCGCCGCCTTCGTATCGATTAATGAATAGATCTCACCTCTAACCTCCTTCTCAATTCGGGAAGGGGGAAAAGTCAAACCCCATCGAAAACCCAAAAATAGCCATGATGCGAATCCGACACCGTATTAATCCCCAAACCTTTGTCATCACTCTCAACCAAATCGCTAAATACTTGAACATTGATCCCTGGCGTATTCTCAACTGGGAAAAATGGCACAATGTTCTTTGGGTACATATTCAAGGACGGGGCGGTTATTTTGTGAGTTATCGAAACCTCGAACAATGGATCGCGGCGTGCCGTACTTTGATCCGCTTCTGTCCCAACCGAGAAGCCCTAAACCTTCTCTGGTCATTGATTCAGCAAGAAGCCCAACGGTATACAAAACAGGTCTGGGATCGGCTTCAAGCTATATACCAGCAACGCTACACCCAGTTATCTAAACGTTCAATGGTGATATAATTGAGGTAATAGGATTAATTTTCTTTAAGTATTAAACACCATCGTTCCGCCGTTTCGGTTCATCAAACTTAGGATTTATGCCCGGTTTAAGTTAGGAGAATTTAGGCGATTTTATGTATAAAAATCACAAAGACATTGTGATGTAAATCAATTGGCCCAGTGATTAAAAATACAAAGAAATACTGAATTATTCATAAGAATAGAAAATAAGCAAATGGTGGGCTAAGTCAAAATAAGGAGCGATCGCCGAGCCAATAACCAAACAACGGCGATGTTCCAGGTCAGTGACAGCTAGGAACTAGACAGAACGTTTCCCCGTCAGGACTCAGACATTTAGAGACTCTAGATCTGACCCAACCGACTTATTGCCCAAAAATCTTCTGGCTAAGGCTGGATGTAAGGGCTGCATCTATCGTAGAGCATCAAACAAGTGCGATTATTCCCATCGATATCACTATCGATCGCGATCGCGCTCCGTGAAAGCATCTATGATAAAAGGATTTTAGTGCATGTCCGAACAATTCCGTCTGTTGCAATCTCTGATTCCGGCAATCGCCAAGGTTCCAGATCTTCACTCAGCATTGGATTTAGTGCTGCATCGCGTCTGTGAAGTGACCCATTGGGATTATGGTGAAGCATGGCTGCCGACGCCTAATTCTCACAGTTTAACCTGTAGCCAAGCTTGGTCTGGTGATCCGTCTAAGCTGCAATCCTTTCGACACACCAGAGAAACATTAACATTTTCTCCCAATATCGGTTTACCTGGACGGGTTTGGAAATCAAAACAACCAGAATGGATTGACCAAACCAAGCCAAATAGGATTGATCCGGATGCCGAATTCACTCTGCTTAGCGCCACGGATCAGCCGCAAGAGTTTCAAGCTGGAGGCGCTATCCCGATTCTCCTCGATGATCGGGTACTCACTGTTTTAACATTTTTTACCCGCCACTCTCATCCTGGCGATCGCCAATGGATGGAATGGGTGAGTGCGATCGCAATGCAGTTGGGGTTGGTGATGGAACGCCAACAATTAACCGAACAACTGCACCAGCAACAAGAATTTAATCAAAATTTAGTCGAAACCCACGGTGGCTTTTTTGTCGCCATTGACCCCCAGGGAAAAACTCGGATGATGAATCCCAGATTATTGGAAACGTTGGGTTATACCCTGGATGAAGTGAGGGGAACAGATTTTGTGACCAAGTTTATTCGAGATGTTGACCGCAAACCCTTTGCCAAATTAATCAAAACCCGTGAGGAAAAATCAGAATTAAAATCGCCCACTGTACATCAAACCGGAGTCCTGACCAAAGAGGGTCAAGAACTTTGGGTAGAATGGCGTAGCCAACAGGTTTTTAAGAAAAGCGGTGAACTTGACTTCTTGTTTGCCATCGGACGGGATCAAAATGAACATTGTCTCACCCATCAAGAAACAGCCCGTTTAGCCTCGTTTCCCCTATTGACTCCCAATCCCATTGTCGAAATTGATTTAGCCGGACGTGTGCGTTATCTTAACCCAGAAGCCATGCGCTTGTTGCCCGAATTATTAGATAGTGAAGCTGAACATCCATTTTTGGCAGAAATGCCCTCGATGATTCGATTGATGCAGCAGCAAAGTTCCTTGAGGCGCGAGGTGAAAATTGGGGAAATTGTTTACGAACAAGTCCTGCACTACGTTCCCGAAATTGAATGCATTCGCATTTATGCCTTAGATATCACCGATCGCAAACGAGCAGAAGAACTATTATTGTTTAATGCCTTTTACGATCGCCTCACCGGACTAGCGAACCGCGCCTTATTCATGGATCGCTTGCAGCAAGCCGGACGACGCGCCCAACCGAGTCAAGGAGAGAACCGAGATTCTCCATCCTATCGATTTGCCGTGGTGTTACTCAATCTCAATCGCTTCAAAGTCGTGAACGAAAGTTTGGGGAACCATTTAGGGGATCAAGTGCTGCAAGAGTTTGGACAGCGCTTACAAAACTGCTTGCGTCCCACGGATACCGTTGCCCGTTTGGGTGGTGATGAGTTTGCTATCCTGCTAGAGGGGATTCAGGGGGTTTGTGATGCCATTCAAGTGGCAGATGCAATTGAGCAAACCTTGACATTACCCTTTAATCTTGAAGGGCGGGACGTGTTCATGACAACCAGCATTGGCATTGCCCTAAATACGAATCGCGATCGCCAGGTTTTATCGGCTGAAAACATACTCCGTAACGCCAATACCGCCATGCATCGCGCCCGTTCCCAAGGGAAACCGGGCTATGCCATCTTTGATAACCAGATGTTGAGTCCCACGGTTGATCGATTACAGCTAGAAACAGATATGCGGCGTGCGATCGAACGGCAAGAATTTCAAGTCCATTATCAACCCATTGTCTCCCTACTCACTCATCAGATTACCGGCTTTGAAGCGTTATTACGTTGGCAACATCCGCAACGCGGGTTAGTCTTTCCCGCCGAGTTTATTCCCATCGCCGAAGAAACCGGATTAATTATTCCCATGGGGTGGTGGATACTGCGGGAAGCTTGTCGCCAACTCAGTATTTGGCAGCAGCAATTTCAAAGTCCCCAACCCTTGACAATGAATGTGAATTTGTCCTGTAAACAGTTTACGCAACCGGATTTATTGGCGCAAATTGACCAAATATTAGAGGAAACTAATATTGCAGTTGGTAGTTTAAAGTTGGAGATTACCGAAAGTGTGGTCATCGATAATCCGGAACTGGTCAAAGACTTACTGTTGGAATTGAAAAAACGGCAAATTCATCTGTGTATTGACGACTTTGGCACTGGCTATTCCTCCTTAAGTCGCCTGCATAATTTTCCGATTAGTACGCTAAAAATTGATCGCTCGTTTATCAGTCGGATTGGGGCGTTAGGTGAAAACTCGGAAATTGTTCAAGCGATTATCACCCTCGCCCGAACCATGAGTATGGATGTAGTCGCTGAGGGAATTGAGTTATTGGAACAGGTGTCGCCTTTAGTGGCATTACAATGTCACTATGGTCAAGGATTTTTATTCTCAAAACCTGTAGACAGTGATGGCGCTATAAAATTACTTCGAGGAAAATCGGTTCAGTTAGAGCGTCAGATTAGTCGTTCAGTGAGCGTTAAAAATGAAGTCAAAAATTCTGTATCTATAGAGAATGATATAAGATAATAATCTTATCACCGTTTTCTGACATGAGGCGAATTTTTATGTCTGGAATTGTATTCGTTGTACATAGTAGATATAGGATGAGAATGTAATCCTCGATTTCTCATCCCATGCTTCAAGCTAACTGGGACAAAAGCACACAGCAAAGCATCCAAGGGAAAACAGCACTGGTTTTGTTAGGCATAGTCCTACTCTCGCTGTTTTTTCCTTTGTTCCTGAGTGGAGTCGGATTGTTTCTGAGTCTCTGGGTGATTGTCCCAGCGCCTACGTTTTGGATGTTACCGCTAGCCGTGGCTGCACCAGAAGCGAGTCCTTGGCTGCTGGGTGTGAATGCGATCGCACTAATACTGGCTATCTTAAATTTACAAGAAGGGGGGCTTGACAATTTTGCCGTAATCTGTAGTCTGATTGGTTTAATCCTCAGCCTTTTGCCGTTAATTCAGTTTCCAGGAGTGAATGCACGAATCGCGGCTCAAATGCAGAGGGATCTGGGTTTAGAGGATTGGGCAACAATTACTCCGGATGCACCGACACCCATGCGTCCTCAGCCTTTTAGTTTAGCCGATGCGTTTCGGGGGATTGCGATAGCGAAGCGCTGCTGCTTTCAGCAGATCGCGGAGGTTCGTATTGACCGAGGGATTATATTTTCTCAGCCGGATGGGGTAAACCTTAAACTCAATGTTTACCGACCATTAACAATTGGTAAATATCCAACTATTATTACCATCTATGGGGGGGCGTGGCAAGTTGGAACTGCCGATAACAATGAGACATTTAACCGATACATGGCAAATCAGGGCTACTCTGTGATCGCGATTGATTACCGTCATGCTCCCCAATACCACTTTCCGGCTCAACTGGAGGATGTACAGGCAGCTTTATCCTATATTCAAAGCCATGCTCATGAGTTAGAAATTGATCCGGAACGAATTGCTCTCATGGGGCGATCGGCAGGGGCGCAACTGGCAGCACTTGCAGCTTATCATCTAAATACAATTCCGATTCGGGCTGTGGTGAATTACTACGGACCTGTAGATTTAAAAGAAGGATACTATGACTTGCCTTTTCCTGACCCGCTCAACATTCGGGCGATTCTCCGCGCCTTTTTAGCCGGAACACCGGATGAAGTACCAGAACTTTATCTGGAAGCTTCTCCGATTCGTTATGTTAAATCTAATCTGCCGCCTACGTTATTGGTTTACGCGGGTCGAGATCATATCATTAAGGCAAAGTTTGGACGCCAACTCTACGAGCAATTACAAGCGGCTGATAATTGTGCTGTTTGGTTAGAAATTCCCTGGGCTGAACATGCCTTTGATGCAGTTTTTAATGGCGTGAGTAATCAGTTGGCATTATACTACACGGAGCGATTTCTGGCTTGGGCGTTGAAGTCTTCTTGAAAAAAACAATTATGAAACACCTTGAGGGTAAAATCACAGTAGTCACAGGCGCAACGCGAGGTCTAGGTAAGGGAATTGCGATCGCGCTGGGTGAAGCTGGGGCGACAGTCTATATTACAGGGCGCACCCTGGAGCGTTCAACCTCTGATGATGGTGTATCTGGGAGTCTCCAGGAAACCCAATCCGCCGTTGAGGAAGTTGGTGGCGTCTGTATTCCCATCCAAGTGGATCACAGTGACGATGAGCAAGTGCGTTTGCTGTTTGAGCGTATCCAGGATGAACAAGGACAACTTGATCTGCTGGTTAATAATGCTTACGCCGGGGTACAAGCCTTAACAGATGCTTCAGGAAAGCCGTTCTGGGAGAGTGAACCGAATTTGTGGGATGCTTGCAATAATGTCGGGCTGCGGAGCCACTATGTCGCCAGTATTTTTGCCGCCCGGATGATGACCCCGCATCAGCAAGGACTTATCTGTACTATCTCGTCTTGGGGTAGTTTATCCTATATTTTTAGTCCTCCCTACGGTGCAGGTAAATCAGCGTGCGATCGCCTAGCGGCAGATATGGCGATTGAACTCAAACCCCAGAACATTGTATCCCTGTCAATTTGGCCCGGAATTGTGGGGACGGAAAAGTTTACTCAGTTTGCTGCCAATATGGATGAAAGTGCAGGGCTTGACCCGAAAAACTCAGCCATAAAAGAGAGGTACAACTGGGAAACCCCCTTACTCACCGGACGGGTGATTGCGGCGCTAGCTACGGATTCCACGGTGATGCGACGAACCGGGCGGGTGCAGATTGTGGCGGAGTTGGCTAAACACTATGGATTGGTAGACAAAAACGGGGAACGTCCTGTATCGTTACGATCTCTGCGCTTCCTGCTTCCTCTAGTTTTTCCCGCCCTGAGAAAATACCCCTGGCTGGTACCTAATATTAATGTACCTTGGTCACTGCTACTGCTAAAATCACTCAGCTCACCGAAAATAGGAGCTGCTGAATAAGTGTTGTGGTGGGGGAAGCTGGGGAAGCTGGGGAAGCTGGGGAAGCAAATGACTAATGACTAATGACTAATGACTAATGACTAATGACTAATGACTAATGACAAACCTACTAAAATAAACAGATGACCCAGCTAAGCTCAGCCGTTGTCCTGATTACCGGTGCCGCCGGTGGCTTTGGACAAGAGTTAACCCGACAGTTATTGATGGCGGGTAGCCGCTTAATCTTAACGGATTTGGATAAAACCGGGCTACATCAACGGGTGGCGGATATTCAGCGTCAAGTCGCCACGGGGGAGGTAATGGCTTGCTTTGAGGCTGATTTGTCATCTGGCGAGGGCTGTGAAGCGCTGTATCATCAGGTCAAAGCCCTGGATATGCCGATTGACATTTTGATTAATAATGCTGGAATTGCCGTATTTGGTCGCATGGACGAAGTTCCAGCACCGGCATGGGAACGGTTGATGCAGGTGAACTTAATCACACCAATGCGTTTAAGTTCCTTTTTTGTGGCGGATATGATTGCGCGTCAAAAAGGGCATATTGTGAATATTTCATCCGTCGCGGGTTGGTTTGCACCTGCAGGATTGACCCATTATTCTACCAGTAAATATGGGTTACGGGGATTTAGTGAAGGGCTATTCAATGAAGTCAAGGACTACAATGTCAAAGTGACAGCCGTTTATCCATTTTTTAGCCGTACCCCCATTCTGCAAGCAAAACGGTATGGCACACTCGCTGAGGGACATCAAGGTGTGCCTGAATCCTGGACAACTGATCCAGTGAAGGTGATGGCGGCGACGCTTCAAGGCATTCAGCGGGATCGACTGCACGTTTTCCCGGATGCGATCGCGCAAAATGTCCAATTTTTCAAACGATACAGTCCTGGCTTATTAGACTGGATCAGTAATGAGTTTGCCAAAAGATTAAATCGTGGTGCAAGTTAGTCATTCTCGCTCAACAGTACAGCAGGTTAATACCAGTCACAAGCAGTTGATTCTCGGCGCAGGGTTTGTGGGATTGGGTATGGCTCAAGCCCTAAAAGCGGCGGGTATTGCCTATGATCAGGTGGATGGGAGTGATGATATCGGTGGTAATTGGTATCACGGGGTTTATGAAACTGCCCATATTATTTCATCCCGGACTATTACCCAATTTACTCATTTTCCCATGCCTGATGATTATCCAGATTTCCCCAGCGCTGAACATATCCGGGATTATCTGAATCGTTTTGCCGATCATTTTCAGTTACGAGAGCCGATTGAACTCAATCGTACTGTTGAGTATGTTCGACCCATTGAAAACAATCTCTGGGAAGTTACCTTTGCCAATGGAGAACAACGAATTTATAAAGGCGTATTACTGTGTAACGGACATCATTGGTGCAAACGGTTTCCCAAATTTGAGGGACAATTTCACGGGGAAATTATTCATTCTAAAGATTACAAAACACCGGATCAACTTCGGAGTAAACGGGTGCTAGTGATCGGTGGTGGAAATTCAGCCTGTGATATTGCCGCCGAAGCCGCACGGGTAAGCCTGAAAAGTGTTTTAAGTATGCGTGAATCCGTCTGGTTTATTCCTAAAACATTTGCTGGAGTCCCGACGGCTGATCTAGTGCGATGGTGGATGCCAGAATGGTTACAACGGCTGGCGATGTACGGAATCATCCGTCTGACATTTGGAAATCATCAAGACTATGGTTTATCTAAACCGAACCATCGCATTTTTGAGAAACACCCCACGTTAAATAATGAAGTGCCGTATTATATTAAACATGGTCGGATTCTTGCCAAGCCTGGGGTGCGTCGGCTTCAGGGAAAAAAAGTCGAGTTTGTCGATGGGAGTGAGCAGGAATTTGATTTAATTGTTTGTGCTACTGGCTATCATGTTGCCTATCCCTTCTTACCAGAGGAACTTCAGCGCGTTGAAGGATCTGTGGTTAAATGTTATGGTAGCTCGTTTATTGAGGATTACAAGGGACTCTATTACATTGGCTGGGGACAAGCGCGGGGCGGAGTTGGCTCATTGATAGCGGCTTACGGTCCCTATTTTACCCGTTGTCTGCAACTCCAGGATGAAATTAATGTGCCGCTAGGGTTGGTGTTTAAAGAAATGGGACAAGAGTTACCAACGACGCATTTATCTGATCCGCAGCAAATTTTTAGGCAGTTAAAACAGGCTCATTTTTTCTTTAACTGGATTGCTAAAAAAGCGGATCAAGTTGATGCCAAATATCCTAACTTTGAGAACCGTTCACTCCCGGCTAAACAATGACAGAAAAAAGGCAGAAAAATTCAATGGATTTATCCCCAGTTGTAGGGGCGCGTTTAGGGACTAAATTCAGCCATGGGTGAAATAACTGAACAACCTCACGGGGGGACAAGTTCGACACCATTGTAGAGACGCGCCATGGCGCGTCTCTACTTCATCTTTGGAGATATAGCACTACGCACACACGTTAGGACAAAATCAAGAAAAATTAAAATCGCTTTGACCCTGAATTTCGACAGGCTCAATTGCCGCGAAGCGACGCCCTGAGTGTGCCGAAGGGTCGAAGGGTCAATCCCTTTTCAGGTAAGCTTTTGTCTTCACTATTGCCTATTGCCTATTGCAAGAAAGCCTAGGGCGTAGCGCTATACCAATGTCGCTCAAAGCCTGATTTAAACTGAAGTTTCCCCAGTTCAGATGTACTGCCGGGGACTAAATCCTTACGGTAGACTTGCTCTATGGGGCTTATCTATGGGGTAAAATTACCAGGCATAATCGCACCTCTGAGATCCGTACTCTCAAGCTGAGTATCTGTCAGATTTGCCGCCGTTAAATCAGCGTTTCTTAGGTAAGCGCCCTTAAGATCTGCATCAATCAAATTCGCCTCTCTCAAATTGGCATTCTCTAAATTAGCACTTTGCAAATTCGCCCCTTGGAGGTTAGCTTCACTCAGATTAGCCTCTCTCAAGTCAACGGTTCTCAGATCCATTTCCCTCAAATCAGCGCCACTCAAATTACATCCAGCACATTCACCCGTTTGCTGCAATTGCTGGATTTCAGGTAGAGACGCGCCATGGCGCGTCTCTACTAACCGCACAGGATTAGTAATCCGAGACGCGATCGCGAAACCTGTACCCATCACCGCCAATACTCCCAGTTTCAATACCAACATCGGCGTAATTCCAGACTGGAGTAACTGAAACTGATCCGAAGTTGGCGAATTTCCCACCCCATCAATCGGTAACAATTCCGCCAGCGCCGTCGCCGCATTGGGGAAGCGATCGCGCAATTTAGGTGCGACCATTTTATCCAGCCAGGTGATAAACTGAGGATTCAAACCCGATACCAGGGATTTATAGTTAATTCGACAATCTTCATCCATTAAATTGCCAATATCAGCGGATTTAGTTTGAGTTAGTAAACAAATCAGCGTTACCCCTAAACCATATAAATCAGACGCTTCCGTGAGTTGGCGATTAAACATCTGTTCCGGTGGCATAAATCCTAACGTTCCCTTCACCACACTACTCGCCGCCAAATCATCCCCAAACGCACGCGCTAAACCAAAATCGACTAAATAAACCTTAATCTGGGGGGAACGTTCAACTAAAATATTTTCCGGCTTAATATCTCGATGTATAATCGGCGGAACTTGCTGTTGTAGGTAAACCAACACCTCCAAGAGTGCGATCGCAATTTGTTTAACCTCCTCTGGGGTAAAGGATTGGGGAACGGCTAAAGAGGGGGCTTGCTTGTATTCCTGAATTAAGCAAAAGCCATCCGGCGTTTCAAATGCATCCAGGTACTGAGGAATACTAGGACAATCCAATTGTTGCAGCAGAGTAATTTCCCGTTCATGGGCGTCAAAATCTGACCAATTCGCACCCGTTTTGGCAAATTGAAATTGTTTAATCACCACCGATTGTTCTGTGGAGTGATGAGTGGCTAAGTACGTTACCCGCCCACTACTGCGGTTGTGTCCCAATTCCCGCTGAATATGATAACCTTGCTGGAAAAATTCGGGGTAGTTATTATTTGAGTTTTGAATAATAGAATTCATGGCTACATCAATATTTTTTTTAGTTTTGATCCAAGTTGAAGCCAGTTAAATATTGACAAGCGACCCATCACCGTTAATGCTGATGTAGGGGCGACCCGCTTGTCTAACTAAACAACTGTATCCACTCAATTTAATTGGGTCGCCCTTTACTTGATCTGGCTTTTCCGCGAGTTGAACAAATGACAAATGACAAATGACAAATGACGCTCCCCACCATTAACTTTAATTTTGCCCACCTACTTATAAAGATTTTGCTCGCTTGACTAACCGAATAAACTCGGCTCGGTATCCATCTAAATCTGCCCCCTGAGATTGACTAGCAAGCTGTAAAACATGATCAAGATTACCATTCCCTTTATACTGAGACTCTCTCAATACCATACCAAATTCAGCAACAGATGCCGAGAATTTAAAATTATTCGAGGCTTGGGCTAAGGTTAATCCTTTATCCCCAACAGGTGCAGTAATCAGTTGAGAAGTGTCCTGATCCGGCTGCTTATATCGTAACTTCACCTGCATTAACTCATTCCCGGAAAATGTCATCGATTCATCGGTTTTCTGTTGAGAGTCTACAATATCAACATCCGATAACGAGACATCACTCTTCACGCCCACGGGAATAATTTCATAGAGGGCGGTAACAGAATGACCCGCACCTAACTCGCCCGCGTCTTTTTTATCATCCTGAAACGCTTCATTTTGCAGTCGCCGATTTTCATAACCGATTAGCCGATAGCCTTGAACTTTTTCCGGGTTAAATCCCACTTGAATTTTCACATCCTTGGCAATGGTGAGTAAGGTTCCACCGATTTCATTGACTAGGACTTTATTCGCTTCTAGGATATTGTCAATATATGCATAATTGCCATTGCCTTTATTCGCGATTTTTTCCATCTTGGCATCTTGGAGATTCCCTGTGCCAAATCCTAGCACGGTAAGGAAAATGTCTTGCTCTCGTTTCTCTTCAATCAGGTTAACCAATTGCTCATCGCTAGAGATACCGACATTAAAATCACCATCGGTGGCGAGAATCACGCGGTTATTACCGGATTCGATAAAATTATCTTGCGCTAATTTATACGCCAGCTTAATTCCCTGACCTCCAGCCGTTGATCCTCCAGCTTCGAGTTTATCAATTGCTGCTAATATGGTGTCTTTCTGATTCCCTGGTGTTGGCGGTAGCACTGTCCCCGCCGCCCCTGCATAGACCACAATACTAACCTTATCTTCGTCTCGCAATTGGTCAACGAGTAATCGGAATGCTTCTTTAAGTAAGGGGAGTTTATTGGCATCCGACATGGAACCGGAAACATCTAACAAAAAGACCAGATTACTGGGTGGTAAATTTTCTGTAGAAATGCTTTTTCCTTGTAAACCAATGTGAACTAATTTGTGTTTGGAATTCCAAGGTGCTTCGGCAACTTCTGTAGTGATAGAAAAAGGTTTATCTGCTTGAGGTTGGGGATAATCGTAAGTAAAATAATTGATTAATTCTTCAACTCGCACCGCATTGGGGGGTGGAAGTCGATTCTCATTGATAAAGCGCCGCACGTTACTATACGAAGCCGCATCAACATCAATGGAAAACGTAGAGAGGGGATTACTGCTAGTCTTTAAAAAGGGATTTTCTGGGATAGTGCTGTAGGTTTCGCGGTTAGATTCTTCGGGAACTTGACGATTAAGAGAGTTGGAACCGGGTGATGGCTGGGCTTGCGGCGCGAATTTAGTTGCTGGGGCGTTCTCTGCATCTGATTGAGTCTCTGGGAGGGAAGCTGCCTCGGGTGAGACTTTCATTGGAGCCTGTTCGCTAGGAGCTTCAGACGTATAGTTTCCTCCTTCTCCCCCTTCGCAAGCAACGGTAAGCGCTCCCAATACAGCAGCTAGTCCTAAAGTTGCGATCGCTCTATGTCTGGTTTTCATGATTTCCCCTTCAGACTGAGCCTCAGTCTGTTCTATACAAAAGTTTAACAACTAAACATTTTTGGCTGTTACCTCTTTGTTTTACTATTGAGGCTGGGAATTCGATCCCGTGGTTGCCAAAACTGTAACATAGATGATTAGTCCAGAAGATTCCGGGTTTCTTAGCGGCTTACAACCAAGATGACGAGTCTGGCTCTTTTTCGACACTTACCCTTAAATATTGATTCAAACAATCGTTTCTGGATGAATCAACGGGTAACCAGCCGCTTTAATCTTCTGATTGTTGATCCGTGCATTCAGAGCGCGAAAACTGGGTTTAGTAGCATCCCAAATAACTCTTTCTAAACCTTGGTTGTCGCAAACATAATCGCACAATTCTCGGCTAGTCCAGCGTAAATTATTCACCAGATTATAAATGCCATTGAGTCTATTTTGACAGGCAAAATCTACCGCTGTCACAATATCATCCAAATGAATCCAACAAGCAAAGCTTTCACCACTTCCAGGCAGAGTTTTCCCAGCCAGGCGGCTTAACCGTTTAATTAACTCTCTACCCGGACCATAAATTCCGCCCAATCGCAGGATACAAACGCTTAAGTCTTCAGGGGCTGAATTTAACAAAATCTGCTCGGCTTCATACAGCACTTGATTATATTCATTATCTGTATCTACCCCAGAAGTTTCATCAACCCAATCGCCATTCTTGTTGCCGTAGACTGAGCAGCTGCTGAGGTAAATTAACTGCTTAACCGTGGCAGTTTCCGTCAAGGCGGCGACTACGTTTTTCGCTGTGGGAATGTAGGTTTCCCGATAGACTTCTGCATCCACCTGACGAGTGCTGATTGGAGCAACACTTAGTAGACAGATATCCTGGTTTTGTACCAGAGAATGCACAGCTTTAGCATCGTTTCCTTGCATAATTACAACCTGATCAGCTACTTCCTCAAGTTCGGCAACGCGCTCTTCCCGCGTAGTCGTTACTTTGACGAAGTGACCCTGTTTTTGCCAATGGCAAGCTACAGCCGTTCCCGCGTAGCCACAACCGATAATTGCCATCTTCTTAAAAACATCGCCGCGCGGCTGCTCCGAGAAAAGAGACTCTGCACCCTGCGTTGCCATTTCATGAGTATCATTGCTAAGGATGGTTTTTCCATTAGTTGTGGTATTCATAGCTGCCTTTAAATTGATAAATTTACTAAAATCAATGTAACTATCCTCTTGTGTAATCGCAAATAGTTTAGATAATGGACGGCAATTTTGTGGTAGTGTGGAGCAAAATAAAACTCAAGTGTGCCAATCGACAAACAGGGAATAGAGATAGGCGATCGCTTCCCCAATCATAGTTCGTACTCCTTCGCTAGATTGCCACCACTGTTGCGGATCATACTCTTGAGGTTCAGCCGCAATCACACCAACTCGAACTTTTGGTTCCAATACAGCTTTAAATATAATCCAGCTTCGACGGGCATGAGGTCCCAACGAATAGAGATTAATCGATTTTACCTCTAATTCGGATGTCGATAACCATTCCCGTAGGGCGATGGCGCTAGCTTGAGTCCGATGTTTAATCACATTGGGAGCGGGAACAGCCACTAATTGTTCTGGGTTAAACCCCAAGGTGATAAATGTGGCGGCGGTGAGTTCGGCAAAATTATTGTATTCGGCTAAATAATATCCCTTGGTAACAGGTAAACCCGTGGTAATTAGGTAATTATAAGACCCGCGTTGGAAACGTGCGATCGCGTCTTTAATGGCGTAATCGGGTATCCAGCCTTCCACCACCATGACATCAGCCGCCACGGGAGAGTTAACCGCCAGGAATGGATAGATAGTGTTGAGGGTGAATAGCATGAGAGAAAGTATACAAATCAGTGTCACTATCCATCCCTGAATAGTCAGAGTCCAGTGGGTTTTGCGATGCACTAAGCGAATTTTGATTTTAGCAGTTAACCTTCTGAACGGCTGTAATTTTTTTTTACCATGTTAGATTTAACCACTTCCATTAGTTGTTAGATTACCAAATAACTTATCCCAGTGCCGTTCTTTTAAATTCATGATTTGTGTTCTTTCAATAGAGTTGCTTATTACCAACAACCATTCCCTCAATTCACCCTCCTTTAAGTTGCGCTATCATATCGGCGGGATTCCAGTAAGCACGAGTGCTTTGGATTTTACCCGCTTCATTCACCTCAAAAACGGTGATTCCTTCAAACGTTATAGTTTTGTCACTCTTACTGAGTCCCTGCATTGTCCACTTAACGGCGGCTTCATTCCCCGCTACAAAAATATGCTCGATTGTCGATTCCAGTTGTTTAAATACTCCCTGTAGCTGGGCAAAAAATTCCTGAAATCCTTCATGAACTTTTGTGGGAGGTTGTCCTACCGGATCATAACTAACGGCATCTTCGGCAAAGTCGTCTAGCCAACCGTCGGGATTCATCGCTGCCACTTTGGTAAAATAAGTCCTGACCAGTGCTTCAATCGATTTTGTTGACATTGTTTTATTCTCCATTGCTGAATACGTCTAGAGTAAAATTGGTATTATTGAAATACTGAGACTCAGGGATAATTGATAAAGTCAATTTTAATACACAATTATAGTTTTTATGGGTGGGTTACGGCGGATATCTCAATTAAGGGGTTATTTACCCAAATTCAACTTCCGCCTAACCCACCCTACAGATAATTAATATTGTCTTTATGAATGACTCTGAATTGAGTTGGTAACTCGTGGAGGTATTCACTCCCTAATTTTGATTGAGTTAACTCAACTATTCAGTTTCCACGAAAACGGTAACGGCGGCAACAGCAATTAGCATTTCGTCATTTTTATCATTGAGTTCAGGAATGGCTCGACCTTGAACCACCATTCCCCCGGATTTTATGGTGAGTGATTTTTGCCCAAAGGGTAACACGGCGAGAACCTCTTCCTGTCGCACTTGTTCCGGATAAGGTACGGCGACTTGCACCTCTACAATCATTTGATTGGGATCGCTCAAACCCGCAACTTCCCAGACACCGGGTAAGGCGTTGTGCGCGATCGCATTCCGCACAGCCCTAGATGCAGCTACAGTGGGTTCCTGTCCATGTTGGTCTACCCCCATACCCATTTCAATAATTAAGCGTTTGCGAGTCATAGTGCTTTCTTGATTACCTCAACGTTGAACCGCGATCGGATCTAACTTTAACAGTTGGCGCGTTTCATCGGCGGCTTCCTGCATCAACCTGGTTATCTCATTATTATCAACTCGTTGAGCAAGGGCGGTTCTGGTAATTAATTTACTCAGATATTTCTGTAAGATAAAAGAGGCTTGATCATACTGAGGAAGGGGAGGACGCAATATTGAATTTTTGACTGCCTCTTTCAAGGACGGTAAATAGGGATATTTAGCGGTAATTTCTGGGTCATCAAATAACGCTTCTCGACTGGGTAAATATCCTTTCTCTAAAATCAACTTTTTCTGAGCCGCTTGACTGGTAAAATATTGAATCGCTTTCCAGGCTTTATCTTGATGTTTTGAATTCTTCGCTATGCCTAAACCCCAACTCCCATTACAGGCACTTGGGCGTAAACTATTATTAGTTGAATTGCTTGAAAGATTCAAGACTTGTACACCGATATTAGCGGGATCAGTAAATTGGTTCCATACATAGGGCCACTGGCGCAGGAATATCGTATTCTGATCTTGGTTAAACGTTTCCAATGATTCCTGTTCGCTGTATAAGATAACTTCTGGCGACGAAATATTATCTCGAATGGTATTGAGTAAAAACTGGACAGCTTGTTCAGCCGCAGGTTGATCCAATCCCACCTCTAAACTTTCCGGCTTAATCCAGAATCCGCTATAGCTTTCTAATACCTCGACAAAGGTAGCCACCAATCCTTCATACCGCCATCCCTGCCATAAATAAACGCCTTGAGAGTTCCCTTGATTTTTCCAGTTTTTAGCAAGGGCTGTCAATTGTTGTAAGGTGGCAGGTGGCTGAGTATTCCCCAGTAAATTTTTGCGGTAGTAGAGGAGACCAATATCTGAACGCAAAGGCATCCGATAGAGCTTACCCTTATATTCTCCTGCATCAATCGCACTTGGTAAAAATCCTTCGTTTATGAGGGTATCTTTAGCCGTCCATTCATATAGATTAACCAGACACCCCTTGGCAGCAAACTCCGGCATCCAGATAATATCTGTATAGACTAAATCATAAAGTGAATTTCCCGCTTGACACTCGCGAACAAAATCCTCCTTCAGCCGATAGGTTATGTCACCTGCTAGGTTAGTTCTCGTTCTCAAATTAATCCGAATTTTGGGATATTGTTGGTGAAAATCCGTGATTAACGACTGCCAAGCCGAGGCTTCGTCTGCGGGGACAAATAAGGTTAAATGGGTGGGGGGCCAGGAGACATAGATGAGGACTAAGAGTAAAACTTGGATAACGGCAACGAATACCCAGATGGAACGGGAATTAAGTCGTCGGATAAATTGCCCCAGTCTTTTCACAAGCTGCTTAGTTTTCATAAAACCCACCTACGACTAGAATGTCCGTGTGAACAGAACGGTTTGTGATCATGAATTAAGCAATAAGCTGTTAGGGATTTAAATTGAAAATGGGTAGCGAATCAGATGCTCAATGCAGTGAGCAAGATGCTCACACTACAACAATGATTTCATCATGATTAACATTAAGGTTTAAATGCCAAACAGCTTAGATAACTCAAATAAATCCATTAATTTAAAACTAAAATCTATGCCATCAAACGACGTGAATCGTCAAAACTCACAACGGTTTATAAGACAAGGGATCATTTAGTCCCAGTTCAGCAAAAGCAGCAAGCCGTAAGCGACAAGAATCACAGACACCACAAGCCACCTCATCCCCAGCATAGCAAGACCAAGTTTCGTGCCAAGGCACTCCCAGTTTATTGCCTAACTCGATAATTTCTGTTTTTTTTAGCTGAATTAGCGGGGTGATAATTTGAATCGGTTCTCCCTCGCGCCCCTGTTTTGTGCCTAGGCGAAAGACTTCCTGCATGGCTTGGATATAATCAGGACGGCAATCGGGGTAACCGGAATAATCTAACGCATTAACACCCAGATAGATGGCTGTAGCCCCGATCGCTTCTGCGTAGGATAGCCCAAAACTGAGAAAAATGGTATTACGTGCGGGGACGTAAGTAATGGGAATACTCTGGGACATCTGCTGGAGCGATCGCGTCTGGGGCAAATCAAGGGTATCATCCGTTAAGGCTGAACCTCCCCACTGGCTTAAGTCAAAGCGTACCACCTGATGGTCTTTGACACCTGCACCTTTAGCAATTGCGATCGCGGATTCGAGTTCCCGTTGATGTCGCTGTTGATAATCAAAGGATATCGCATAACACTCATAGCCCTCTGCCTTAGCTTGATAGAGAACTGTAGACGAATCCAATCCACCGGACAATAAAACTACAGCTTTCGACATCTTTACCCCCGTCATCTGTTATTTGTCATTTGTCATTTGTGATAATTGAACGGTTAGGTGGGGGCAGGTTTAGTTATATCAGGGTGCAAAGCAAACGTTAGCGGTAAAACCCGCCCCTCCAGCTCCCCCAGCTTCCTCATCTCCCCCAGCTCCCCCAGCTTCCCCATCTCCCCCATCTCCCCCAGCTCCCCCTCTTCCCCTCTGCCCAAAATGGACAACCCAAAAACTGACACATTTACCTACACCTAAAGTAACCGTAAACCCACAATGAAAACAGAATAGCCGTCCGAAAGACTTCCGTTATCTGGCAAATTGGGGCAATCTTTGGAATTCTTCACATTTAAAGGTGCTGTGGTACTATCTGGATGGTTTAAGGCGGCTCAACATAAGTAAAGTGACTTAGTTCCCGTGGTGGAGGAGCATATAAGAGTGCAAGATAGCATGTATCAAAGACATCTGGATACTCATGTCCAACGTAGCCTGCCGCAGCCAATCCGAATTGGCGTGATTGGCGTTGGTAACATGGGACAGCATCATGCCCGCGTTTTGAGTCTTTTGAAAGACGTGGAAATGGTAGGCGTATCAGACATTAACGTAGAACGGGGTTTGGACACGGCAAGTAAATACCGTGTCCGCTTCTTTGAGGATTATCGCGATTTACTCCCTTATGTGGATGCGGTTTGTATTGCCGTACCCACCCGACTGCATTATGAAGTGGGAATGACCTGTTTGCGATCAGGGGTTCATGCCTTAATCGAAAAACCCATTGCTGCCAGTATCGCTGAGGCAGAATCCCTAGTCAACGCTGCTGCTGAGTATCAATGTATTCTGCAAGTGGGTCACATTGAACGGTTTAATCCTGCCTTTCAAGAACTTAGCAAAGTCTTGAAGACGGAGAAATTGCTGGCACTAGAGGCACATCGCATGAGTCCCTATTCCCACAGAGCCAATGATGTATCTGTGGTTCTGGATTTAATGATCCACGATATTGACCTGCTGATGGAATTAGCGGATGCGCCCGTGATCCAATTGACGGCTAGTGGTAGCCATGCCTCGGAGTCGGGGTATTTAGATTATGTCACGGCTAATTTAGTCTTTGCCAATGGCATTGTGGCAACGCTTACTTCAAGTAAAGTGACCCATCGTAAAATCCGTCGCATTGCTGCCCATTGTAAAAATTCCCTCACAGAAGCCGATTTTCTCAATAACGAAATTCTGATTCATCGGCAGACAACGGCAAATTGCCAGACGGATTATGGTCAGGTTCTCTATCGCCAGGATGGGTTAATTGAAAAGGTTTACACCAGTAATATCGAACCGCTTTACGCCGAGTTAGAACATTTTGTCAACTGCGTGCGGGGTGGCAATCAACCCTCTGTCGGCGGTGAACAGGCGCTGAAAGCCCTGCGTTTAGCCAGTTTGGTTGAACAGATGGCTTTGGATGGTCAAGTTTGGCATCATTTAGACCGAGAGACTCATGAATTCAAGTCTCCAATGATTGCGGTGTCTTAAGTGGAATGGTACTGAATTAAGGCTGGTGGGTTTCGACTTCGCTCAACCCGCTCGACTGCGCTCAACCCACCCTACTGTATAACAAGGGTTTCGGCGATTTCAAATAGCTTATTTTAGTGTCATTTGTCTGTGGTTTTGACTATTGACAAATGACGCTCAAGCGATCGCGCAATTACTTCACTCACCTGCTGATTACCCTGGGGACTTAAATGGATGTGATCCCGATACCAGGTTTCCGGGGTTGGCGCGTTGTTGAACAGGGGTAAACCGTCGATATAGGGAATTTGCTGGTCTTCGGTAAACCCTTTCAGGCGATTTCGGGCTTTGATTTCATAATCACGGGGTCCGGGTTCGCCAATTTCTCGTAATAGGGGGGTCATGACTAGCAGAAACTCCGCCCCTGCCTCCTGAGAGAGCCTGTAAGCGTGACCAATGGCATCTAAGTTAAACCCCACGCGATCGCCTTTTTCCGCCCGGACAGCCGCCATTTCGGGGGGAGATTCGTAGGGCAAAAAACGGTTCATTGCCTCAATCAGGGCTAACGGGGGTCGATGACTGGGGTAATTGCGATCGCGTCCCACGGGGATCGGGGTGGGGGCTGTGGCAAAGAGATCATCGGTATTAATCACCAAGACGACAGCTTGGGCGTTGAACGTGCCAAACTTTTGCAGATACGCCAATTCATTCCGAGGTCCCCAGGAGTTGGCGGAGGCGTTAAGAACTTCGATTTGCTCAAACGCATTCTGGGACTTGAACGGTGTCAATTGAGTGGCAAGCTGCGCTGAAAGGGTTTCGTCTTGGTCGGTCCACCAGCCGCCATTCACGATAGAATCACCTAGTAGTAAAACCCGCAGCGTAGAGGGCGATCGCTCGGCTGTAATCGCATCACTCCGCATGGAATAGGCGTTAATGGCAATCCGATTACCCATGCGAGTCGTTTTTTGGTTGGGGGCTAATAAATAGCCAATTTGCTCATCGGCTATATAAATTGGCGGTTTCCCCAAGCCAAAGAATAAACGCAAGCCAATTTCTACGATCACCACCAATCCCAGCAAGACTCCGAGAATGATTAATAACGCTTTCACCCAATCCTCTCCTTTGATGGACAATGACCACTATTCACCCTAATTTAGCCTGAGTAGGGTGTAGGGGTACGATATTATCCATCCGTGTCAACTACAGGCGAGAAAACCAATGCTGGCAAGGTTTTAAACCGTGTCTATCTACTCATCAACATTTCCCCCTCATCCCCTAACCCCTTCTCCCACTGTGGGGAGAAGGAGGATCGGATGCTCTTGCCCCCCTCTCCCGTGCAAAAAAAGCGAAGCATCCTTTAGTCTCCCCCTTTTTAAGGGGGACGGAAGGGGGATCGAAAAAGGGGGGAACGAGGGGGCTGACAGGTGTAGGTTTTTTATTTTATGGTTGGGACAAGACAAGGAGGACAAGGAAGGAAAGAAGACAAGGGGGAAAAACCGTACAGAATTAGGTTCGGTCAAACTAACTTCTAAAAGCCGAAACGCCCTATTTTTCGTTCAACGGTACTGTTGCCTGTTGCCTGTTGCCTGTTCCCTCGCCTCACCCCAACACTTATTCAGCAACCCCTAAATGAAATTGTGTGATCAAAACCGTCAAGGCAGGATATATTCAAGTTGGGAAATCCCTTCAATCAGAATAGGAGTGTGTAACAGGATATGTCAGACCTAAATCGTGGCATCATGAAGTTTAAGGGAGCAGATAGTCCTCTGGCGATCGTGATTTCGACGGTGTTAGTTCTGGGGGGTATTGCGTTCCTACTGTGGTGGGCATTACAGACGGCTTACAATGTGGGTTAATTGTTTAATCATTTGGCAGCAGGAGTAGGACAGGGATCACCTCAAGTCCTACTCTTGAGCGTCCCTCGTCATTCGTCCTACTCGCGCAAGCGAGAAGCAAGTGAGAAGCAAGCTATGTCCTTTGTAAGGGTTTGCGGCTTGTTTACACAACTTAGTACAGTGCTGTTTTATTTTGTCCGACGACTTAAAACTTTCTGCCTTCTACCTCGTGCCATTCCTCCTTCCCGATTTCTCCTAAGGGTTTGGTAAGATAGCCTTCGCCAAAATTTCGCCATTTTAGCATGATCGCCTTACCAATCCCGATTTATCTACTTTCGACGTCAGACATCGGTCCTCTTTTGGGCAATGTTTGGCTTGATATTGCCGTATTGATTGTGATGTTCGTGCTGTCGGGTATGTTTTCGGGTTCAGAGACAGCAATCACGGCATTAGATAATCTTAAACTGAGAGCGTTGATTAAAGACCAAGGTGATCCCAGTGGTATCTTTCGCCTGGTTTTAGAGAAGCGATCGCGCTTTATTACGACGCTGCTGGTGGGCAATAATTTAGTCAATAATTTTTCAGCAATTCTCACCAGTAATCTGTTTGCCTTGTGGCTGGGAAATGCTGGCTTAGGAATCGCTACAGCTATTGTCACGTTTATTGTCTTAATTTTTGGCGAAATTACCCCCAAATCTTTGGCAATTAATAATGTCTTGCCTGTGTTTCAGGCTGTGGTTCGCCCGATCTATTGGCTCTCGCGATTTTTATCCTTTTTTGGCATTATTTCTTTTTTGGAAACCATTGCCCAGGCAGCGATTCGCTTTTTTCAGGGGGGGATTGTCCAAGAGGGCGAATCGGTACGGGATCTGAAGTTAATGATTGAGGTGTTAGGGGGGAAAGGCATTCTTGATTTGGATAAGCATCAATTGTTGAGTAAAGCATTGATGTTAGATAATTTAAGCGCTCGTGATGTGGTGAAACCTCGAATTGAAATGCGGACAATTTCCCACGAGGAAACCTTGCAAAATTTAGTTAATTTTTGTTTAGAAACTGGATATTCTCGGATTCCGGTTCAGGAAGAATCCAAAGATGAAATTGTCGGCATCGTTCACCTGAAGAAAGCGCTTCAGTATTTAAGAGTCGCCCAACCAGAAGAAGGGGATATTTCAGTAACGGCGGCGATGGACCCACCGATTTATGTGCCAGAAACCAATCGAGTAGCGAATTTACTCAAGGATATGTTACGACAGCGTTTTCATATTGCCATCATCGTGGATGAATACGGCGGTACGGTGGGATTGGTGACATTAGAAGACATTTTAGAGGAACTGGTGGGTGAAATTTACGATGAGAGCGATCGCCTGGTTCCGAATCGTTCTAGAACCTAAGTTGTCAGTTGTCATTTGTCCTTGGTTATTCGTAAAGGGTTGAGGGCGATTTCGCTGACTTTTCACGGCATATAATGATTTTGACTGAACGTTTTTTCTAGTCAGATATGGTGTGTAAAGGTGTAGGGGCGGGTTTCACAACTAGCTCTTTGGTTGCATCCAGATGTGACTAAACCCGCCCCGATATTCAGGTTTTGTGATGTCCCGTGAAAAGTTAGGTTGAGGTTGCTTACTATCTTAAACGCGATCGCATCCCTAAAGATGTAGGGGCGGGTTTAGGGATTAAATGAGTAGACAAACCTCAAACTGAACAACAAAACCCGCCCTGTTATAGCAATCGCCATAGCGGTTAGGACGCATCATTTGGTAGGCACGCCGAAAAGTTAATGGCGCAAATCGTCATTTGTCATTTGTCCTTTTTAAGGGGAAAGAGATCTATTTACAGAACTGGTGGATAGAGCGTTTTCAAATCTTAGTGACTCGTCGCCGGAAATTCCATCGGACGCCAATTGCCGGAAAAGATGAAACTTGCCCAATAATAAGGATGCTGATACTTAGAATCCTTCAACATCTGCCGTTTGATTTGCTGTAGCGCTATTGAACGTCCTTCCGGATTAGTTTTTAAGCGTTGGTAATATTCAATCATCAGGTCTTTGGTGGCTAAATCATCCACCTTCCATAAACTAATTAGTTGACTTTCCGCCCCAGCAATCACAAAGGCTCGACGTAATCCATAAATTCCTTCTCCGGTAGTAATATCACCATTTCCTGTGTCACAGGCTGATAGGACAACTAATTGGGTTCCCCATAAATCTAGTCCTGTGGCTTCTAATGCGGTTAACACTCCATCTTCTCCACCACTTTGCCCTAACTTGACTCCCGCTAACACTAATCCTGACAGGAGTAAGGGATTTTCTGATAATATCTCTTTACTGGCGGAATCCTTTAAAACTGTTTCAAAGAAACCATGAGTGGCGATATGTAATACATGGGGACGATTGACTTGCTTAATCCTTCCCTCGGTGGCTTGTTTACCCAGGAACGGTTCAACATTGAATAATGAAGCAATTGCTTTAACTTCTTCGGCTGTACCGGGTAAATGTGGTAATCCCCATTCGGCTGGATTTAAGCCTCGAATCGCACGAGAACTCAGGGAGTTATCAGATGGCTGCATGGCGGTCATTTCGCCAGCAGTATCAAATAGTGGCGCACCCATTAGTATAGGTGGCTCGGAATCTTCCCATTCAGAAGACAATCGTAGTAAGTCTCGTCCCGAAGTTAGGTAAGTAAAGGAATAATTTTCGACAAGATAGCGGTTTTGTTCATCGACTAAGGCTTCAAAAGGAATCAGATTTAAACTCCCATCGGGTGAGAGTAAAATCGTTTTTGTCGAACCGAGACGTTCGCGCACAGGCTGCATGAGTTGCTGTTCAACCCGTCGGGCAGTTTGTTTTAATTGGTCAATGGGTGTTGTAGAATCTCGCAGGGCGAGACGAAAGGGATAAAGTGTGGATTCAATCTGCTCCACTTCACCCAAATCTATGGCTTGAACTTCTCCCTGAGCTGGCAAAATGTAAGCCGCATACCTGGGCTTACCCCAGCTCTCTTCCCTATTTTCTGATGGGGGATTGTATGGTTTATACTGTACCAATTCCACTAAGGCGGCGTTCTCTGGAATCAGGTTTTGAATAGCTTCAATCGTAATCGGTTGATTGGCTTGGCGAAACTCTTGATTGCGACGATAAAGCTGGTCTTCTAGGTTGTCCGCTTTGTCAGATAAACTGCTGAGTTGATTACGATAGTCTTGAGCAGAAAGGTTGGGGGGTTGGTGGTAGATAAGGTTTGCGAGTTGACTGCGAGTGGTTGATAATTCATCGAGTAAAGTCTGACTATCAGAATCCAGATTCCGGCGCAACAGTTGTTGATTGTTGGCAAAGAAATCCAAGATGCGACCTTTGCGGCGTAGGATAGTGGTTAAAGCTAGATGTGCGGCTTGTTTATTCTTTGGTAACTCGTTCAGGTGTAGCGAAATTGCAGCGTCTGTCGTTTGAGAAATCGTGGCGATATACTTTTGTTTATCTTGGTCTGAACCAGCAATTAGATTACGTTCCAGACCTTTTTCCTCAACCTCTAATCCCTGTTCCAGGAAGTTAAGAGCATCGGTGGTATTGTTCTGCGTCCAGTATAAAATAGCTAAATTATTCAGACTGCTAGCGACATCGGGATGCTCATTACCTAACAGCTTCTTGAACATCTGCAAAGCTTGTTGGTATAAAGGTTCAGCTTCTTTTAACCTTCCCTGTCTCTCGTATAAAATAGCTAAATTATTCAGACTGGTCGCCACATCGGGATGTTCATTACCCAACAGCTTCTTTCTCATCTGCAACGCCTGTTGGAATAAAGGTTCAGCTTCTTTTAACCTGCCCTGACTTGAGTAAAGAGAAGCTAAATTATTCAGACTGAAAGCCACGTATGGATGTTCATCGCCCAACAGCTTCTTTGTCATCTGCAACGCCTGCTGGTATAAAGGTTCGGCTTCTTTTAACCTTCCCTGACGAACGTAAAGAAGAGCTAAATTATTCAGACTGGTCGCCACATCGGGATGTTCATCACCCAACAGCTTCTTCCACATATCCAAAGCCTGTTGGTATAAAGGTTCGGCTTCCCCATACCTTCCCTGACTCTGGTATAGACCCGCTAAATTATTCAAACTGGTAGCCACAGATGGATGTTCATCGCCCAACAGCTTCTTTGTCATCTGCAACGCTTGTTGGTATAAAGGTTCGGCTTCCCCATACCTTCCCTGACTCTGGTATAGAAAAGCTAAATTATTCAAACTGGTAGCTACAGAGGGATGTTCATCACCCAACAGCTTCTTTTTCATCTGCAAAGCTTGTTGGTATAAAAGTTCGGCTTCCCCATACCTTCCCTGACTTTCGTAAAGAAGAGCTAAATTATTCAGACTGAAAGCCACGTATGGATGTTCATCGCCCAACAGCTTCTTCCACATATCCAAAGCCTGTTGGTATAAAAGTTCGGCTTCCCCATACCTTCCCTGACTTTCGTAAAGAAGAGCTAAATTATTCAGACTTTGTGCTACATCGGGATGTTCATCACCCAACAGCTTCTTTCTCATATGCAACGCCTGTTGATAGAGAGGTTCGGCTTCTGAATACCTTCCCTGACTTTTGTATAAAAAAGCTAAATTATTCAGACTGTCAGCTACGTCAAGATGTTCTTGTCCCAGTACCTGTTGACGAATTGCCAACGCTCTTTTTGCTAAGGGAATTGCTTCATCATACTTTCCTTGCTCATATAGTTCTATCACTTGCTGATTCAGTTGAGAGGCTTCTTCTAATTGAGCCTCCTCAACTGAACTTGTTTCCTCAGTTCTCGACCTTTGAGAGAGCCTTAATTCAGTTGCTTCTTGTCCCAGAACCCGGCTAGTTTCCCACCTTGTCGGCACAGGCGTAACCAGGAACATTCCGGTTACTCCCATTAAACTCACGACTTTTACCCACAACTTAACCACTGCACCTGTCCTCATGATACTGGGGAAATATTCCTAAACTTTTCTTCAAATTGACGGGCTTTTTCTGTATCACCTAACTCTTGATAAAGCCTTTGGCTCATCTCTAGCTGCTGTCGCCCTTCCTCTGGTTCACCTAAAATCACATTGATGAGTGACAAATTGCCTTGAATCACCGCTTGACTCTCTATATCTTCAGCTTGTTCAGCCAGTTCTAATCCCTTCAGGTAACGGTCTTTCGCTAAACGATTTAATCCGACCTGCTGGTAAACCTTACCCAAAAGCCGATAAATCGCAACTGATTCAATCTCATCCCTAATAGCGGCTTCTAACTGATTGATTGCCGCTCCTTTTAAATTATTACTCTGATATAAATCAGCCAAGGCGACAACTTCAGCAATTTCACCCAATTGTTTTTGCTGTAAATCCTCCCTGGCTAATAAGATTTCAGCTTTTTCTGACTCGGAGAGAACCGTAAATCCAAATACCCCTTCACTTAAAGAACTTTCACCCGATTCAGTTTTGACCACTAACCAATAATGAGAACCCGGTTGTAACGGGGTTTCACCTGAATACTTGATTGACGTTTCACGGGTAGAGATTGTCCAATATAATTGTGGTCCGACAACCTCAACTTGATAATCACTGACACCAGGAACCGCATTCCACTGTAAAGTAGGTCGAGTGTCTACTATTGATGTTTTTCTGGGAGCAATGATATAAGGAAATCCGGATTGATTACGCTCTCGACTATCTGCCGAGTCCAGATTTTCGGGTTCTGGATTGGGTGGTGTTCGACCACACCCTTGATGGACAATTGACTCCCGACCCTTGGGGACTTGCCACAGTTTGCGATTCCGACATAAAACTTGAGCCGATGCATTTGAGGATACTAACAATCGGTCATTACTATAGACGAATGTGCCAATAGATGCAGATTTATACTCCCGCCATCGGGAGCGCTTTATTTTTACTTGACCGAAAGGCTGCATCGCCACAATTAAATTTGAACCGCTGCTCACGGACTGTCCTGGACGGGAAAACACGAAGACCAGAACGAGGGCAATCATAAACGCGATTACTAATTTTCCGGTTAGTTTTCGCATAATTTATTCACCTTCTTAAGTTCTTGATGAGCTAAACTTAACCACCTATCCTCATCTAAATTAAACATAGAACCATATTGACAACAGGACTGCCATTGTTCAATCGCCTCTTCCCCTCGCTGCTGTTTTTGCAAGGATTGCGCCAATAAACAATGAGCTGACCCGCGATTGTCGATTTTTTCCAATCCCTCTGGAGTCTTAGCTAATTGAATCGCACCCCGAAGAATAGATTCGGCTTCTATTTCTCGCCCATCTTCAATAAACGCCCAGCCCAAATTTTTCAATAAATTATAGCGCACCCCCAACGGTTCCCCCTCTGCCTGTTCTAACCCTTTAAATAATAGAGGAATTGCCAACGCTGGCTTTTTATTCAAAATCTGCAATCGGGCAAGATTATTTTGTGCCTTAAGAAAACCGCCTTGAACAGCAAATAGATATTGCTTGCGAGCTTTATCAAATTCCTGTAGGTCTTCATAAACAACGCCTAAATTATAATGGGCTTTGAGATTATCAGGATTCAGAGATAAGGCTTGTTCATACTTAGCTTCAGCACTCGCCAAATCTCCGGCTCGATACTCATTGACTCCTTGTTGATTATAAAAATCAGCAAACAATGGCAATAAACCCCTAAACCCCACCAAAAATATAAACAGGAGTCCCGTTGATACCAATCGTGCTTCTTCGCGATAATAGAAGGGAACACGGAACTGATTCAGCAAATTATCAAACCCTGCTTGACCCGCTTTCGTTAACTCACTTTTAGCTTTGAGTAAGGTTAAAATACTGGGTAACGTTACCGCCGCTATCCCTGTAAATCCAGTTCCAGCACTGACAAACCGAGTCACAATATCTGCCAATAAACTCAGGTTTGCCGTCCATCCTATCACCGTCAACCCTTTCCACAGCCAATCCATACGGTCTTGCTTATGAGGTGGGGCTTCTGCGTCTAATCGCCACCACCAAGCTTCTACAGGAGGGTCTAAACTCGCCCGCCATTGGGTTAAGTCAATGGTGTTACAGATTCGTTCAGCTTGCTGTTTAAGAGTTGTATCTAACTCAACAATTTTTTGTCCAAAGTCCAGAACATCGCCCTGGTGCTTGATAGCGTTTTGGAGGGCATTTCTGGCTTTTAACACCGCTAAAACCTGTTCAAGGGATGGAGAACCCTGAACCTCTGTTAGCTTAGAGAGGGCTGTGTCATAGGATTGAATCGCCGTATATAGGTGAGAGGGTGTCATCGATAGCCTTCAAATGAGATAGCTAAAAGACGAGCCAAATTGACTGATTAAAGCCAAAGGACTCTCATTCTTGTAGTGCGTTAAGCGAAGCCATGCCGCAGGCTTTGCATCTTGCTCGCTACTAATACCCAATTTAAACAAGACTTACACTGGTACATTATATAGCAACCGCCATAGCGGTTAGGACACATCATTTATGTAGAGACGCGCCATGGCGCGTCTGGAACAATGGTGCCGAAAGTCCTAATCAATGTGTCTACTGCTATACAGCGCTTTGCGCTGTAATAAAGTACAATAAGTAGATCAAAGTCCCCCTTTTTAAGGGGGATTTAGGGGGATCGACAATGTACCGCATAGCAGAGCAAACTGCTGTATATGGTGGCAATGGTGCGTTACGCTACGCTAACGCACCCTACTGGCGTGGCACAGCTAAAATTGTGCAATAGATTTATCGTTAAATCGGGCGCACGCCGTGCGCCCCTACAATTCTAATTCACCATTTTAGGTGGGTCACCCCACTACGGTAAGCTATTCGGCATTTAAACCTTAATATCAATAATGGCGAAATCCTTGTAGTGCGTTAAGCGAAGCCATGCCGCAGGCTTTGCATCTTGCTCGCTACTAATACCCAATTTAAATGCATGACAGCTTATATCTGTTCTAGGGGCTTGGTTTCCAAGCCCCTACGGTTAAACGGCTGTTTCTTCTGACAACTGCACTTCTGGTTTCGGTAAATCTTGTGCGGGAATCGTTTCTACCCGTTGGGTCAAAAATGCCGCAATCACCATAAATACACCGCCAATCACTACTGCGAAAAGGCGATTATTATCCAGAAAGTTATCCATCACCCAACCAAACCCTAGGGATACGGCAATCTGAGGGAGGACAATAAAGAAGTTAAAAATGCCCATGAAAATGCCCGTGCGCTTGGGAGGTAAACCACCAATTAACATCGAATAGGGCAGAGTCAAAATACTTGCCCAAGCAATACCAACGCCTACCATCGATAGGAATAGCCAATATTGATTGTCAATCACCATGAGTGACATAAACCCTGCCCCCCCGCAGAGGAGACAAAAACTATGGGTGATTTGGCGATTGGTAATTTGTGCCATTCTCGGTAATAACCACGAGAGGCTATATGAGAGCGGGTTAAGCTGTCACGCATTTAACTTGGGTATTAGCAGCGAGCAAGATTTAATCATCTGTCAGTAATCGTTCCAACAAACTTGGTGCAACCCAAAAGCCCACTTCTCGCAACTGTTCAAAAGTTATCTCTAAATTTAGTAAGCCAGACCTAGCAGCATCTTTCAAAATACCCAAAAGTCCAATAATTCTTAATCCGCGTTTCAACGCAATTCGTCTTGCTGCTTTATCATCCAAAATAACCAGATTAGCTTTAAGTTCTTCTGCTAGTAAAATTGCCTCTCGTTCACCCGGATCAAGTTTTTCCAGTTCAATACCTTGAGAAGTTTTGAGTAGCTGTATCTGAAGCCAGTTGGGAGGATGAGTTATCCAACGTTTCACTACAGGAGGTGACTCAGACGCACTCAGTTCATCCGCAACAGTCTGAGGAATCGTGACAACATTGTACAGGACTGGTAATATTTCAATTTGGTTAATTAGCAACAAATAACAAATTGGAGAAGTGTCAGAGACAACAATCATTTAGATCTGAACTCCTTAAGAGTTTGAAGATCCTGTTCTAATTCAGATTCGTCATAGTTCAGATAAACTCCCATCCGCTTCAAAAAGGCGTGAGTTTCAAGACGAGATGGTAACTGGAGTATTTGACGCACTTCAGCCGTGTTTATTTTGCCACAGTGGTAAGCATCAGCAATAATAAATTCTAGCAGCCGACGGGAGAGACTCCCCTTTGTTTGGTCGAGTCGTTGGGCAATTTCATCAGGAATTTCAATGGTGATTTGCATATTCTATTTAGCTAATCGGTGTAAGTAGGTAGGGATAATTAAAGTTAATGGCGCAAATCGTCATTCGTCATTCGTCATTCGTCTTACTCGCCTTGCGAGATGCTGAGGAAGGGTACATTGTCCCTGATTCGGTGATGCGATGCTTTTGATTTATGTCTAGGTACTGAGCCAAATTGACTGACTCAAACCGATAGCCAGAAAACCGAAGAATTGACCCCTTTCTCAGTTAAATAATACCACCTTATCTATTGGTTAAGGTGCGTTACGCTACGCTAACGCACCCTACGGTATATCTGTTCTAGGGGCTTGGTTTCCAAGCCCCTACGGTTAAACGGCGGTTTCTTCTGACAACTGCACTTCTGGTTTCGGTAAATCTTGTGCGGGAATCGTTTCCACCCGTTGGGTCAAAAATGCGGCAATCACCATAAACACACCGCCAATCACTACGGCTAAGAGGCGATTATTATCCAGAAAGTTATCCATCACCCAACCAAACCCCAGGGATACGGCAATCTGAGGTAGGACAATAAAGAAGTTAAAAATGCCCATGAAAATACCTGTGCGCTTGGGAGGTAAACCGCCAATTAACATCGAATAGGGCAGAGTCAAAATACTTGCCCAAGCAATACCAACGCCTACCATCGCCAGGAATAGCCAATATTGATTGTCAATCACCATCAGCGACATAAACCCGGCACCCCCGCAGAGGAGACAAAAACTATGGGTGATTTGGCGATTAGTAATTTGTGCCATTCTCGGTAATAACAACGAGACGCCAAAACACACCGCATTATAGAAAGCAATGCAAATTCCTGCCCATTCAATCCCGTCGTTATAAAGTAATGATTGCTGGTTTGTCGCCCCAAAAATATTCCAGGCGACGGCGGGGGGAAAGTATAGGAAGAAACAGAACATTCCTAACCAGGTAAAGCATTGCACCCACGCTAATTGTTTCATCACCGGGGGTATCTCTTGCAGCGCGATCCAGGCTTCGCGGATACTATTAATTACACCGCCTTTTTTCTCTTGCTGTTTCTCAAAGGCTTCTAGATTTTTGGGTGGATATTCTTCTGTGGATAAAACTGTCCACAGTACCGTACCCAAGAAAAAGGCAGCACCAATATAAAAGGAGAGTTCCACGGTTAAGGGAATTGCCCCTTTATTGCTACTGAGGGAAGGAATATGAAAGATGTTATTTAAAATCCAGGGTAATGCTGACGCACTCACTGCGCCTAAGCCAATAAACAGACTCTGCATGGCAAATCCCATCGTCCGTTGGTTTCTCGGCACTAAATCCCCGACAAACGCCCGAAACGGTTCCATGCTAATGTTGACGGAGGTATCTAGAATCCAGAGTAATCCCGCTGCCATCCACAATGCCGATGAATGAGGCATGGCAATCAGCGCCAGGGTACTCAAAATCGCCCCAACTAAAAAATATGGTCGTCGCCTACCCAGAGATCCCCAGGTATTATCGCTCATATTGCCAATAATCGGCTGCACGATTAATCCCGTCAGGGGGGCGGCTAACCAGAGAATCGGGATTTGATGGGCATTGGCACCCAGATACTCGAAAATGGCGCTCATATTTGCCATTTGGAGTCCCCAGCCAAATTGAATGCCGAAGAATCCAACGCTCATATTCCAGAGCTGCCAAAAATTTAATGGTTGTTTTTTCATGACAAATCAGTTGTCTGACGACAATCGGCGATCGCTCATCATCATCTGTTCGGGTTCATCACCCTGTATAGCCCGATCGCCGTTGATCATTATCGGCTTTCTACAGGAACCTCGAACGATGAGGGTAATTTTCTAGCCAGCCGATACTTATCCGTTTCTCGCAGGCGCTGACTCAAAAATCGGCAAATTTCTAATACAATATGAGGACGTTGGGTGATCAAACTGATGAAACGGTTTTTCTCTAACTTGAGCAAGGTACAATCCTTCACCGCGATCGCACCATCCCAGTGCGGCGCATTATCAAATAACGTCACCTCCCCAAAATGCTGCCCTGCTGATAAGTATTTCAGATCACATTGCACCTCGTCCATATCCTTGACCAAACGGACACTTCCTTCCCCAATAATATAGAAGTGGTTGCCCCAACTCCCTTCAGTATAAATGGTTTCACCCGCCAGAACATGCTCTTGTTCTAGGGTTTGGTCGATCAGAAGCAGTTCATCGAGGGATAAATTTTTGAACAGAGCAACATTTTTGAGTAAAAGTAGACGACTCATAAAGAAATCCTTGAGTGACGGCTGCTGATCAAGGGGCTGGAAAATTTGCTGGACAACGGCTTTAACTAAAGGGTCTGGATCTTTCATTAAAGCAGAAGGCACCCCGGCTAAGGCAATCAACGCACCAATCTTAATCCAGCGATCGCGCGATTCTAGGGCTTCGAGGAGTAGCTGATATCCCTTGGTTCGCATCCACTGAGAATTAACCCGAATCCGAGTTCCAGGTTGATCATCACTAATCAATTGTTCCAAAACAGGCATCAGGGGAAGCACAAAGCGGCGATGACTCAGCGACGCCAAGGTTTCAATCGCATTCGCTAAATCCCTAGAATCTGTGGAATAGAGCAGCCGTTGCACCACATTAACAGTACGGGAATGACCCAGACAGGAGAGAATATACAAAACACGCTGAATCAGCCGTTGATGATAATCCGCGATCGCAATTGCCAGAGGTTGCCAACTGGGATTATCCTGAGGTAACTGTTGTTGCCATTGACGGCTGTGGGTCACCTGCTGAAAATCTGGACTCAGATACTCAAACAGAATATCACTCGCCTGTTTCGTCCGCACTTGACCAATTGCAGCGATCGCCGCATTGACAATATCTGGATTAGACGAGGATAAACTATCTTGGGCTAACGTCAATCCCGGTTCACCATACATCGCCAGCGCCACCGCCGCACAGCGACGCACTTGGGGATGATGATCGCCTAAACCAATTGTCACATGGCGCAACATCCCTTTACAGCGAGTAATTCCCAACAGATTAAACCCCGCCGCCCGTACCAACGGATCAGGGTGTTCTAATTCCGAGACAGCCAATTCCGCCAGTTCCCAATCCCCCGGATGCGCCAAGGTTGCCAAGGTTTCTAGTCCCCCCCGTTTCACCTCAGAGGTAGCATGGGTGAGAATCTGTTTCAGGAGGGGAATTAAGT
The DNA here is from genome assembly GCF_040217205.1 of Coleofasciculus sp. A1-SPW-01. Taxonomy (NCBI): domain Bacteria; kingdom Bacillati; phylum Cyanobacteriota; class Cyanophyceae; order Coleofasciculales; family Coleofasciculaceae; genus Coleofasciculus; species Coleofasciculus sp. A1-SPW-01. Next base: position 57,808 of record NZ_JAVJNP010000102.1, read on the forward strand.
CTGGATTCCCACTACAAGACACCACCCGCACAATTGCCTGTCCTGTGGTACTCTCTAAATCCGATTGCCATAACTGTTCGCAGGTGGTTTGAATTTGGGGATTATTAATTGCCCCCATTTGAGTCGCTGCGACTGAAGCTAAGAGGCTAACTTCCTGACTGATATCCCCCAAGCGAGAGCGGAGTTGCTCCTCTTCCAAGGGCTGCTGATTGGCAATTAACACCTCTAACGCCGTGGCTCGCACCTGGGGATTTGGGGCGTCTAACAACCGTTCAAACTGATGGATGGTGTCTAAATCCGATTTATGGCTAAACAGCTTGACAATCCCGCGCCGGATACCCGGATCGGTTTCCGGTAACAGGGGCTGCACATCGGCGAAAAATTGACTAGGTTGTCCCAAACCTGCGGCTAATTCTAGTCCTTTAATTTGCGTGTACCGTTCATCACTGTTGAGCAAGTCGTGAATCATCGGACTGGATTGGGGCGGTAATTGCATCAATCCCTCACCAATTTCATCCAGATTCACCGCATCGGAGCGTAACATGACTTCTAAGCATTGGACATAGCTATTGCCCATAAACAAGCGTACCATCAGCAATAGCACCGTTAAACTAATGCCAATCCAGATAATTTGCTCTAGGGTGAGAAAGGATTGAACAACCCACAACAGCCCCCCAGCCAAGGTCAACCCGATCGCATAAAATAAACCATCACTGAGCGATCGCACTCGCCCCATAAATTCTGGAGGTACGGCATTATAGTTTAATTGATGGACGGGTAAGTTAATCCCTTTATACAATCCATCACTATTCACATTCGCCGCGATCGCCGCTTTTAAATTAAAGTTAAACGCCAATCCCAGTAAACTGGCTAAGGTTGTCACCGGATAAACCAGATTCATCCGCCCCACGCCTAATCGTTGCAACAGAGGGCGAGTGAAACAGTAGAGAATCACCATCTGTAGGATACTATTCGCCACTCTCAGCAATCCCAGAAAACTGGTTAATTCTCTGTCATTGGTGAAGGTTTGGGCATAAATGCTTAAATATTCAAACTCTGACGTAATATAGATAATCACTAACAGGAAGCTGCTACTCGCCAAAAATAGGATAATTGGGTAGCGCTTGACTAAATCGGGAAACGTCCTTAACGCTTCCACCAGGTTCACCGGGGTTTGACTCCGATTTGTCTCGATGCGCCGTTGAGAGCGTTCCAGATAAATCAGTTGCGCGATCGCCACCGCACAGACAAACGGCAAACTCAGCAGCATATCTTCCGTGGTGAAAAACTGGGACAGCAAACTGGTCAAACCGCCGCCCAACAGGATACCCACCGCCTGAGCCATCCCCATAAATGGCGCATAACGCTTGTACTCCAACGCTGTGAAATAATCCATTAACAGGTTGGGCAATAAGATATTGTTATACAAATCCCATTGGAAGAAAATAGCGATAAAGATAAGATAATAGACCCATAATGTATCCAAAGTGATCAACAGTCGCATTCCCAGCGCCATAGCGATGGCAAAAACCAACATATAGCGGAAAAGCTGGGGACGACTAAAACGGTCAATCACTTGGGAAAACACCGCATAAGCGGGCATCGAGACTAACCCAATCAGCACATAAAACAGGGGCAGATTCTCTGAACCCGCATGACTCAGAAACAGGGAATTGGCGATCGTCATCGCCAAAATGTTATAGGTGAGAATCGTCACCCCCAGAAATAATAAATGAGCCAGCCGTTGTACCTTCCAAATCGAAAGACCACAACGTTGCTCAATAAATTGACTTAGCATGGGTGTTCGGGTTAAGAATATTGCATTATCCAGTTAAGTCTCGTCAGGATTTGATCTAGTTTTACATAACGTAACATAATTAGGGAAACAAACGCTGCTTACCCAATTCAATTGTTGAAGCGGATAACCAGAGGCAGAATCAGCTCAAGAATCACCCGGTTAAAACGCGGGTGAGTGTCAAAAGCATTAGGGAATCGCCGAAACCTTTGATATACCGTAGGGTGGGTTTCGACTTCGCTCAACCCACGACTTCGCAAGAGCCCACCAGCATACCAGTCAGTGGCATTCGACTTAAGTTTCTAGCGAAGACAGCGTAACTACAAACATAAGGTTCTGTGAATAGTATCAAAGCTATGTTCAGTCAATTAGGGCTATTTAAAATTTGTTTCATCGGGATTTCTTCACTTCTGTTGATTACACCAACAGCAACGGCTCAACGCAATTCTGCACCAATACCGTCCTTAGTTCCTCTAGAAACAGAATTCTTAGAACCCGATACTATCCTACCCCCCAACATAGTTACAGCAAATACAATATCCCAGCAAAACATTACAATTCCTAGCCTTTGGTGGGCAGAAGAGCAGTTTGATGAATTTGGCGGTAAACTGCTCGTGAACTGGCTCGCTTACCAAGATAAACAACGGGTTGATTTGGTGGTTAGCCGTCAACCTTGGACACTGCTCAACTATTTAGAACGATACAGCTTTATTAATCATTTCGGAACGGTTGCTAGAGACTATAACTACAATGTCAGAGTCTTCAATGACCGAGCCGAACCCTTAGCTACCTATACTTGTGATTATACGACTTCAGGGCTACCCTCTTGTGAGGTCTTGATATTTGAGGGTTTGGGACCTGCGGGTTTACCTGTGCAACGAATTCCGTGAATGGGAAATTAGGAAGATGAGGGAGATGAGGAAGATCAGATTGATGCGATATCGAGTCAAGTCTTATGATTATCTGGTTACTCGATAGTTCTCAAAAGATAGTCAATGGCAAACAATGGGCTTTTCGTGGGTATGGTAACATTAGATCTGGTTTACCTTAGCCCTAAGCTACCCGGTCAAAATGAAAAAATTGCCGCTTCTGACTATACCGTGGCGGCTGGGGGTCCAGCGACAAACGCAGCGGTTACGTTTAGTTATTTAGGCGATCGCGCGACAATCTTAGGGGTAGTGGGAACTCACCCGATCACACCCCTGATCCGTTCCGATTTGCAAGATCAGGGGGTAACTATTGCGGATTTAGATCCGACAGCAACCAATCCTCCACCGATTTCTTCAATTATTGTTACTCAAGAGACGGGCGATCGCGCGGTGGTTTCGATTAATGCAGCGAAGATTCAAGCAGGGGTTGAGCAAGTACCGCCGGATATTGACCAAGATATTACGATTGTGATGATTGATGGTCATCAAATGGAAGTGAGTCGTGCGATCGCGCAATCGGCAAAATCCCGTCAGATTCCAGTTGTCCTGGATGGGGGGAGTTGGAAACCTGGATTAGAAAATCTTTTGCCCTTCGTCAATTATGCCGTTTGCTCGGCGAATTTTTATCCCCCAGATTGTGATACTCACCAAGACGCGATCGCTTATCTTCGCGCCGCTGGAATTCCCCACATTGCAATTACCCATGGGGAAAAACCAATTGAGTATTTCTCCAGTGGAACATCGGGTCAATTATCAGTACCTTGTGTTGATGCGGTTGATACATTGGGAGCTGGCGATGTTTTTCATGGGGCATTCTGTCACTCTATCCTTAAGCATACCTTTACTGATGCCCTAGCCGCTTCAGCAAACGTTGCTGCCCATTCTTGTCAATTTTTTGGCACTCGCCAGTGGATGGCATCTAATGGTTCAGCGTGAAGTTAGCGATTTGTAAAGGTGACTCTGAACAAGAACAACACGGCTGTGCTGAAATCTCATTAACCATTTGCATTCGTCCCTTGCGAAATGCACGTAGCAGTCTATCAATGGACTCTCTTTCTTCCTGTGTGATCGAGTCTTCTAAGATGGCTGCCATGAGTCCATATCGATCAGCTAGTGTAATTTTGCCTGAACAACTGACTTGAGCAAATAAATCCGCGATCGCACCCGGTATAAGTTGGACTTGAAGTTTCATGTTACTCCGCATAAATTCAACCCTTATACTATGAGATAGTTACTCTCGTTTTAAAGTGATTGACATTTTATCTGATTAGTGATAATCATCAAATATTAAGGTAATTCAAGTCTCCTTAGTAACGTGACTACGTTCGGATTTTAGTGTAACCAAAATGCTATAACTTTGTGATTAAAATTTGTTTAATTGAGTGAGATAGATCACAAACTTTTCAAGGGTAACTGTAAGATAAAATCCAGCTTGACTGGCAACAGGAACCTATAAATTAGGGGCGGCTGAATAAGTGTTGTGGTGAGGGGGAGCGGGGGAAGCGGGGGAAGCTGGGGAAGCTGGGGGAGCAAGGGTACATTTTTCCTGAGCAAGGTGATGCCATATATTTAAAGAATACTACCCGATTTCCTTGAATCTAACCCTCTGTCAATCAAGCTCAAAGTATTGATGGGCTTTGCGGTTTTGGCTTTGTGCAGCAAGCCCTAAATTAAGAGACGTTCCTTAATATTAAGAAACGTCTCCACGGGTGAGGCAACTATTTTTAATTTTCTAAGATATGTATCTTAGTTAGACAATTAAGTGAGAGTAAGGACTATCACGAAATTTTTGAAAGTTCATTGACGATCTGCATACGTCCACGACAGATTGCATGGAGTAACCTATCGATGGAATTTCTTTCTTCTTCGGTAAGACTATCCTCCAATAAAGCTGCCATGAGTCCATATCGGTCTGCCAGAGTAATTTTCCCACACATACTAACTTGGGCAAATAAATCGGCGATCGCGCCGGGTAAAAGTTTAACGGGGACTTGCATAGGACAAGTCAGAACTCAACATTACCTAGTATAAATAATCTGGTCAAGGAATACCGTGATGCTAGACAGAAACGTCTGTGATATCGTTCAACTTGAAATGTGATTCAAGTCTTATTGAACAGTGATACAAGTCAGCTTGTTATAATGAGATAGTTGTTAGAGTATTCTGACAATTATAAGATTTACTAAATCAATTTTGTAGAGAATTTTAGATTTTTCAGTCAATCCCGACATCCGCCCGGAGTTCAAACTCCGGGCTAATAGCTTAAGTCCATTAAAATGGACTAAAACGCTTCTTCAGTCATGGTGAGAATAAACTGAACGATATTACGTTAGGTAAACTTAGCCCCTTACCAATGACATAAGACATAAGACATAAGACATCAGCTCAAAACGTGCCAAACCTTGATCGTTTTATCAGAACTGCAACTGGCGATTGTTTTACCATCTCGGCTCAACGCCACCGAAATAACCGAGCTAGAATGACCCCTTAAAGTGTGAATTTCTTCGCCTGTTTTCAGATGCCAAACCTTAACGGTATTATCAGAACTGCCACTAACTAACATTTGTCCCGCTGGACTGACAGCAACCGATAAGACGGAATCTTCATGACCTGTAATTGTGCGGATTTCTTCCCCGGTTTTCAGATTCCAAACTTTAATTGTATCATCATATCCCCCACTCACGACTGTTTGTCCATCGGGATTAATTGCCACCGACAAAACTGAATTCCTATGCCCAGTTAAGGTGCGGATTTCTTTCCCCGTTTTCAGATTCCAAACTTTAATCGTATCATCAGAACTGCCACTGACTAGATTCTGTCCATCTGGACTAATCGCCACTGACAATACGGCGTCTTTATGACCAAATAAGGTGCGGATCTCATAGCCGGTGATCAAATCCCACAGCTTAATGGTACCGTCAGAACTGGCACTGGCTACGGTTTTACGATTTGGGCTAATCGCTACCGATAACACTGAGTCCAAATGTTCATCAGCCGTCATTATTTCTGTGCCAGTGTTTAAGTTCCACATTTTCAGAGTATTATCAGCACTGCCACTGACTAAGGTTTTACCATCCGGACTAATGGCAACAGAAACAACGGAGTCGGTATGTCCGGCAAGTGTGTGAATGATCTCCCTAGTTTGGAGATTCCACAGTTTAATCATATTGTCATAACCGCCGCTAACTAAGGTTTCGCCGTCTGGACTAATGGCAACCGATAATACCGAGTCAGAAAAATCATTGAGCGTGAATTGATGTTCAATTAATTCATAATTTAAAACGGCGACCTCTAGGGGAGGTAATGGTGTTGACTCTTGATGACTTTCGGTGTTTAGTGTGGGTAAGGGCTGATCCAGTTGCGGCAGCAGTTGTTGGAGTTGCTCCCGTAAATCCTGCCGTTCCTGTTGTGCCTGCTGAAGCTGCTGTTCAATCTGGGCTAACTGTTCTTTCAGGGGAGAAAGGGTTTGCCAAACCCCTTGGGAAAATGACCATTTCGCCCACATCTGTCTCGCCCAATCTAATTGAACGGACTGCTGGTGCCAAAATTCTGAGGGTACAGACTGCGCCAAGGCAGGTGGATAGGGGGTCAAATCCCACCCACAGACAGAGCAACGATGCACATTACCTGGGATATATTGGGTTTGACAAACAGGACATTCAGACATGGTTATCCTCTGTGATATAAATTACAGGCGTTGACACTGGATAACGACTATAACCGCTTACAATAGAAAAGCCAGGGTTTTCAGGAGAAATAACAGCGCCAAAGCTGACCAAAAGCTTAAGGTTAGAGAAACCTCCAGCACCGAATTGGCGGGCGAGTCGATCGCTCTCCCCTCAAGTCTCTAGAATTTTAGCGGCTGTAGGTTAGTTTAAATTAAGCAATGTCTGGAGGGAGGTTGCTAGGATATGACCGAGGTGCTGATTGAGTATGCTGGAGCTGAGTTTGAACCAAGCGTTGCAGATCCTCTCGACGCACCTCGGTTCCGGCTGTTAAATTACCAGGTGTATCAAAGAAAACGGTGCTATTTACCGTGTCAAGGGCTAACATCTGGAACAAAATGTGAGTGACTGGCACGGGCATCGCGATGATTTGAGGGTCCCAATTGGATTGAAAATCAGCCGCGTCTTTGAGTGTAGGAAAAGCATAGACAACATTTTTTTCGACCTCAGGCTGGGCACGATTACTCAGGGTCGTTACCACCCAACCTTGATCTAGGGTTTGGAGAATATGATAGTCCGAGTGGTGTAACTGACTGGCAAGCGTGGTTAGGACAGGGGCAATCGCCTCAACCATTTTCGGCGTCGTCCCGTCAGCCGGGGCATTGTCAATCAGAGCTTGAATTTGTTGGGTTAAATCCATCGAGCGATCCTCTTTTCGAGTACCTCTTACTGCTATGTATGAGTCTAAACCCAGATTAAAACGGTTGTTGATATGTGTGTTAGGGTCTTTGTGAAAGAATGAACATCATGAGGGAAGTCTGCCAGGGCGTGGAGGCTATTTTTCAACTGCTATTTAACGAACTCCGGCAGTCTACGACTGCATCCGAGCAGAACTGCCGGGATGTAGCAGCGCGTTTAGCAAATGAAGTCACTCGAATTTGTAATGAAAGCCATCGAATTAAGACGTCTGGAGATATTGAAAGCTGGGCAAAGACCCTAGCCAACCATCGTCTCAAACAAGTCTTAAAGTATTACCGCCTTGGATCTCACCGGGGACGAATCGACCTTCAGAGTACGTTGAGTGCGATCGTCTACCGCTATATTACCCCGTCTCAAACCCCCGCGAGCTATCAAGCCCGGGTTACCCTGATTGAAGATTTCTTACAGGGATTTTATGTCGAATCCTTAAATGCATTTCGGCGTGAGACATCCATTGACGAGAATTATCGTCCGCGATCGCTTCTGGAGTTGTCGGAGTACATGGCGTTTACCGAACGGTATGCCAAGCGCCGTATTCCTTTACCCGGACGGCGATCCCAGCAACTGCTGATCTTGCGGGCGCAAACCTTTTCTCAACAGCAACCCCCCGAAACCTCGGTAGACATGGATACCGCCGCCGAAGGGGGTACTCCCGATTCAGAAAATACCTGGAACGATGCCGCGATTCAGCAGGTGCGAGAGGTGATGGTGGCGTCTGAACCCGAACCTCTGGAAGCGAACCTGCGGGATAAAGTTGTTGAGGAATTGTTCGCCTATCTCGAAGAACGGCAACAACACGATTGTGCCGACTACTTCACCCTGCGTCTACAAGACTTGCCGACCAGCGAAATTGAGGAGATATTAGGATTAACCCCCCGTCAGAGGGATTACTTACAGCAACGATTTAAGTATCATTTAATTCGGTTTGCCCTTTCTCACCGTTGGGAACTTGTTCATCAATGGCTAGAAGCTGATTTAGAGAAAAATCTGGGGTTAACCCCCCACCAGTGGCAGCTATTTCAGAATAAAATTGATCCCCAACAGCGGGAATTGCTGCACCACAAGCAGCAGGGTCATTCCACCCAAGAAATAGCCCAAGCCCTAAGTTGTACAGTGACTCAGGTTGACAAGCGATGGTTTAAATTGCTGGAAATTGCCTGGGATATTCGCAATCGTTCAGTATCCGGATCAGGTGCATCTGAAGATGAATAGTGACATAAACAATAACTCGGACACCCTATACAGCCGCTTAATGGCTTGGCTGCTACAAGAGTCCGTTCCTGCTGCTACACCATCAGTCCATGGGCAACCCGACGGGTTAAACCCTATCGATGAGCTAGAAGCAGCAAATTTTCAATTTGATGAGTTAGATCCACTGGATGTTGAAGACGTGAACATTGCACCCACTATAACTGGCGACACCGCTAATGACCACACGCGAGTGGGTTCAGAAGACATTCCTACTCGTGAGGACATTGAACCGGGCGGTACAACCCGCCCCTACAACTTGGGAGATATGCCGATCGTGCAAAATCGTTTTGAGGCGCTAATTAAGCGCAAACTGCAAGTAGAAATTGAGCGTCATCCCCCCTTATTCCCCTGGGAGACGAATATTCATGAATACGAACCTGATATCTCAGACAGCGTAGCCTCGACTGGGGTTCCATCGGTTCAAGTCTGGACACCCCAACTCTTGAACCTACCGCTACCTGTCCCCATCCCGGAAAACGTTTTAGTCACCCTATTTAACGCTTGTTCGGAGTCAGTCTATTCCCCCTATCAATTGGGGCGAAAAATGGTCAAGGCTGTGGAAAACTTATTCCCCGCCCAATTCCAGTTGCTGAATAATCAAGCGCAAATGGTACTGTTGTCTTCGGGATCGGGTCGTGACCCTGAACAACTGCAACTGTTGCTCAAGGAACTTCCATCTCCATCCTATGACGAGGCAACTCCAGAGCAACAAATGATTCTGGCATTGTTAGCGGCTAAAGAAATTATTAGCACGTTGACGGTATCCCTTTCACCCAACCAGCCTTCGGTTGAACGCCAATGGCAAACCTCTGTCGGCGTGATCACCGTCCAGGCAGAGTACCAGATCCAAGAAGGTGTTCCCACCCTGCGGGTGATCAGCAATCTACCCGAAAGTGGCAGTTTGACCTTGCGTACACCTGAAGGTTCAGCCGTATCAGAACGCACTTATCCCGGCTATGTGAGTGTTGAAGCCTTTGATTTGCCGCCGAATCAAACCTATCCCCTGGAAATTCGGTTCCAAGACTCAGACCAAAACCCCTTGGTTTTTGCGATTTACCCAACAATGTAAGGGGTAAGGGTTAAGTGCTAGCTGTTAGACTTGGGAGCTTCTCTCACTCCCGACTGTGGACTTAGATACAATAGATTGAACCCGTGAATTTAACCTAACAGCCATCTCGCACACAAGAGAGTCAATTGTTATGTCGAACCCTTCAGGGATGCAGCGAATCCGGCGTCTACCTGGTCTAAATCAGGTGTGGCAGCGTCTTGGCGCAATGCCACTGCCTCAAACCGAAGACTCGATCGGATTACGAGTCCTAGTCCAGGGGCTAGTGATTGTGGGAATTATCGCCACCGATATTGCTGCTGAAACCCAGATGAGTGTCTGGGCTGTACCCCTCTCTATCCTGGGAGCAACCTGGAGTTGGTATCGTCGCCGCCATCGCAACATTGCGGTTAAGTTTTTTTTGGCGATTGGGATGCTAATCGCTATGGGGGTATTCTTTAATAATTTATTAGCCAGCCTCAATGATACCCGCCTCGTTCTCGCAGAATTATTGATTCAAGTACAAGTCCTCCACAGCTTTGACTTGCCCCGGCGCAAGGATTTAGGCTATTCGATGGTAATCGGGCTGATTTTGCTGGGGGTAGCAGGAACCCTGAGCCAAACCTTAGCGTTTGCACCGCTACTGTTAATATTTTTAGCGATCGCGTTACCCACACTCATCCTCGATTACCAATCCCGCATCGGTTTATCACCAAAACGGAAAACGTCTAGGAAAAAAGCTAAACGTTCTTCGCCGCTGTCACTACGACGGTTAAGTATTTTTTTGTTAGTAGTTATCGCCCTGGGGTTAGGGATTTTTGCCCTAATGCCTCGGTTTCCCGGTTATCAACTGCAAACCTTTCCGGTGAGTGCGCCATTGGATTGGGATGATCTAGATGGGGATACGGGAAACGTGAATAATCCTGGATACGTGAGTGAGGGTGAAGGGGAAGGTTCTGGTGGTGAGGGAACCTCTCCCAGTCAGGGTGCGGGTGAAATGGATGAAACGTTTTACTATGGTTTTGGCAACCAAATTAACCAGAACCTCCGAGGCGCCCTAAAGCCAAAAGTCGTCTTGCGGGTGCGTTCCCAAGCCCCCGGATTTTGGCGGGTGCAGGCGTTTGACCAGTATACAGGTCAAGGATGGGAATTGTCTCGCGAAGATCAGGTGGTAGAGGTGACTCGTCCGCCTTGGTCTTATCGATTTGCACTCTATCCGACTAGCTTTAATTTGGGTCGGACGAAAAGGGTGATTCAAAGTTATACCGCCGTATCGGAACTGCCGAATATTATTCCGGCACTGAGTTATCCGAAAAGCCTTTATTTTCCCACCAAGGAAGTCGGCATTGATACAGAAGGCAGTTTGCGATCGCCTCTAGCTTTACTGGAAGGATTAACCTATACGGTAGTATCTGAAGTACCCGTGCGCGATCGCACCCGACTCCAACAAGCCCCGGAAACTTATCCCGACAACATCCAAAAATACTATCTTGATGTTCCGCCAGACATCGCGGATAAGGTGCGTGAAAAAACCGAACAACTTTTAGCCACCTCCTCCAACCCCCTCACCTCATCCTACGAGAAGGCACTGTATTTGGCTCAAGCCCTGAAACAACGGTATCGAATTCCCGATAATCCCTTTGGACTTCCCTATTTACAAGAAGACGAGGATTTAGTTGAAGCGTTTCTGTTTAACTATGAAGGCGGGTATCCAGATCACTTTTCCACCACCTTAACCATCATGCTGCGTTCGATTGGGATTCCGGCGCGGTTAGTCGTAGGATTTGGTACAGGTCAATTTAATCCCTTCACTGGCTTATATGTGGTCAAAAATACCGATGCTTACGCCATGACTGAGGTCTATTTCCCCAACTATGGCTGGTTTGCCTTTGACCCCATTCCCGGACATGAAATAGTTCCCCAAAGTGTGGAAGATACGGCAACCTTTAGCGTGCTGCGTCAGTTTTGGCAGTGGGTTGCTGGATGGCTACCTTCACCCGTCAGTAATTTTATCGGGGAATTGTGGAATCTGGTGGTGGGTTCGCTGCTGCGGCTGATTGTGCGACTGTGGGCGATCTTCTCCAGTGGTTGGATGGGATTGTTTGGCGGATTAATTTTCGCGATCGCGCTGGGGTTCGTCGGTTGGTTAAGCTGGGTACAGTGGCAAACCTGGCGTTACCGTCGCTGGTTAGGGAAATTACCCCCCATGGAACGGCTGTACCAGCAAATGTTAAAGGTTTTGAAAGCGAGAGGATATATTAAGCACCCCGCCCAGACGCCGTTAGAATATGCTAAGGTCATGCGTCAGCAGCAATCCTCTGAATCAGCCACCGTGATTGATGATATTTCTCAAGCTTATGTACGCTGGCGTTATGGTAAACAAACGCCGAATATCGATGAACTGCGACAGCGACTGCGGCAGTGGATTAAAACGACTGCCCGATTGTCAAACAGAAGTCTGAGACGGTGAACTTTTCCGGAAAATCTCGAATTGGTACAGGAATTGAGTTATTCTTTGCCTGTTATCTTTCCCTAAACAAATATTTTAGGAGTTTCTTATGTCTACTGAAGCCATTCCCGTCAAACCCGCTGTCTTAATCACGATTATCAGTGAATCCGTACTCAAAGATCGTTTAATCAAACTGCTCAAAAGCAAAGGGGTAACGGGATTTACCATCAACGATGTCCTTGGTGAAGGGGGTCATGGCAGGCGCATGGGAGATATTGTCGGCTATAACACCAATATTGAGATGAAAAGCGTTGTCTCCGCAGAAGTCTCTGACGATATTTTCCAAGCCTTAACTGAAATGGAGAATAGTCATGCCTTAATTGCCTTCCGTCATGAGGTAGAAGTGTTGAATAATTAGGGGCTGCTGGATAAGTTTTATGGTGAGGGGAGGGAACAGGGAACAGGGAACAGGGAACAGTTTCACCTCCCTGTCTCAGGCAAATTCTGCTTACACATCCTTTAAAAATGCCAGGATTTCTAGCTTATGGGTTTCAAAACCTTGCACCTGATGCACCTTTACAGCGCTTCGCGCTGTCATGAAGTACAGTAAGTAGATCAAACCATAACTTAGGACAAGTAAACTGTGGTAGGGACGTTCTGGCGGAACGTCCCTACTAAATTATTATCGGTTTTGTCCGATATCAGCGGTTGCTCTATTATCCTGGTCGAAGAAAAGGGTAAATGTACCTTTTATTTTCCAATCGATAGAAAAAATGGGGAATTCCTGAAGTGCTAATCGTGATTTTGGAGGCTTGATTGAAGACCAAAAACAAGACAGAGTTTAACTAATCCCCCAGATAGACGTTGGCAGAATATTCAATTGGCGCTATGATTGACACCTAAAATCAGTCAAATACTTATACAATAACCGGAACAGACTTCAATACAGCGCCAAAGACCAACAGCGTTAAGATAGGATGTCATCGGGATTTTCCCACGCTTTTTATATTGTCCTATTCATGCCTGCAAGAAGACTGTCCGGACGTTTGCAACTTACTTATGGAAGCATGGATGGTCAAAAGTGTTTCAATAGCTACTTGAAGACCATAAGTGTAGAGACTACCTCCGATTGGACTATATCTTTAGTAAAAAGTGATGCTCCCAAACCCTGATGTAATGACAGCACGCCCCTTCCCCAGCCAACCCCCTAATTCAGCGAATGGCACACCCTATATCGCGGCTTCTGACAGAACACCCGTTTCCGCCCTGAAAGAACTTGTGGCTTGCCTACACCGAGAACAACATAAAATCCAAGATTTGTTAAGCTCACTGGGATTTGCCCTACGCAGCTTCAACAATTTGAATCAATTTTTAGAATTAATTCCCTTGATGTCAGCACGGGTTACCGATACGGAGGGAGGCGCATTGGTTTTGTTAAAACCAAATGGTCAACTCCGGCTAGAACAGATGCATTGCCAAGATAATCAAGAGTGTCAAACCTTGCGTCCAGCACTTGAACGGGCAACTCAGACGATCGCGGCTCAAGGCAATGAGGATGGAAAATCGGCAATGAGTCCAGAACAGTTGGACGCCATTTGGTCATCATTTGACGATCAGGTCAATCGCTATTTAGACACAGATATTCAGTTATTTGGCACACCGATTTTAATTAAAAATGTCGAACGAGGGCGTTTGTATGTGTTTACTGATGACCTGAATTATAGCTGGACGCCAACTCGACAGAAGTTAGTGCGTTTGGTAGCCGATCAAACAGCCGTCGCGATCGCGAATGATGAACTGACTGTAGAACTTCGCAAAAAAGAACGCTTAGATCGAGAGTTAGAAATTGGCGCGGAAATCCAATTACGCCTCCTCCCCCGTCAATGTCCCTCGATTAAAGGAATTGAACTGGCGGCTCGGTGTCAGACGGCAAGTCGAGTCGGTGGGGATTATTATGATTTTATTCCCACCAATTATGATCAGCTTCGTCCGATCCCGCCTTGTGACAATAAACATATTGATGCTCACAAAGCCTCTGTACCTTGGAGCGTGGTTATTGGTGATGTCATGGGCAAAGGCGTGCCAGCGGGCTTGATTATGACAATGACGCGGGGTATGCTTCGGGCAGAAGTCCTCAACCGTCATACCCCTGCCCGCATCCTGGAACATTTGAATCGGGTGATGTATGCGGATTTGGAAAATTCCAATCGATTTGTCACCCTGTTTTATTCGGAGTACGATCCTCAAACCCGGATTTTGTCCTATAGCAATGCTGCCCATAACCCCCCTTTCCTATGGAAAGCGTCCAGCCATTCCATCCAACGTCTGGATACGGATGGGATGTTGATTGGCTTAGAGGCAGATTCTCAGTATGAAGATGATCAAATCCAACTCGATGTAGGAGACACGATTATCTATTACACGGATGGATTTACTGATGTCGCCAATCAACACGGCGATCGCTTTGATGAGGAAAATCTGATTGAAGCCTTTCGGTGGGCGTGTGAACATCGCCAAGGCTCTCAACCCATCCTAGATTATCTATTTGAGCGGGTGGGAGAGTTTATGGGCGGGAAAAACCGTAACGGAGATGATATGACCTTGGTCGTGTTGCAGGTAAAATCTTCCGAGTAACCTAATTTAAAGGCAATCATCGCCATGGCTTTTGTGGAAGTGCAAGCTCTAACGTCTGTTGTAACTGGTCTTCATCCCTTGATTGACTTGGTGAGTCCATGGCTAACCGATGGACTGGTGTTAGCCCAGCAATTTGAAGAGCCGGATATTTTGGGTCAAATTCAACAGGCGTTCAATAATTTCATTGAATCGGGTCAAGTCTGGGCATTTTTGATTGGTTTAGTTATCGGTTATATTTTTCGGGGGATGAGTTCGTTTGGGTGATTTGTCCTTTGTCCTTTGTCCTTTGTCATTTGTCCTTTGTCATTGGTGAATCGGTATTGTGACGGAACAAACAACGTGGAGTCAGCGATTTGAATCGGCACTGCATCCGGCGATCGCACAGTTCAATGCCAGTATTGGGTTCGATATCGAGCTGATTGAGTATGATCTGACGGGTTCGGTGGCTCATGCGAAGATGCTGGCACACACTGGCATTATTTCAGCCCCTGAAGCGGAACAACTGGTGAACGGGTTAGAACAAATTCGTTCAGAATACCGCCAGGGAAAATTTAACCCCGGTATTGACGCTGAGGACGTTCATTTTGCCGTGGAACGACGCCTCACGGAACTTGTTGGCGATGTGGGGAAAAAGCTACACACGGCGCGATCGCGAAATGACCAAGTGGGTACAGATACGCGGCTCTATTTGCGGGATCAAATTACCCAAATTCGGACTCAGTTGCGACAGATGCAAGGGGTTTTGCTTACTCTGGCTGAATCCCATGTCGAAACCCTTATCCCTGGCTACACCCATCTCCAACGCGCCCAGCCGTTGAGTTTAGCCCATCATTTGCTGGCGTATTGGGAAATGGTGCAACGGGATTGGCAACGATTGGGGGAAATTTACCAGCGGGTAAATATTTCTCCTTTAGGGTGTGGGGCGCTAGCGGGGACGACATTCCCGATTGATCGGCACTACAGCGCCTCCCTGCTAGACTTTGGCGATGTTTATCGTAATAGTTTAGATGGGGTGAGCGATCGCGACTTTGCCATTGAATTTTTGACGGCGGCGAGTTTGATTATGGTTCACTTGAGCCGACTGTCGGAGGAAATTATTCTCTGGGCGTCTCAGGAATTTGGCTTTGTTACCCTCAAGGATAATTGCTCGACAGGTTCGAGTATTATGCCGCAAAAGAAGAACCCAGATGTGCCGGAATTGGTACGGGGTAAAACAGGACGGGTGTTTGGGCATCTGCAAGCCATGTTGGTGCTGATGAAGGGATTGCCTTTGGCGTATAACAAGGATTTGCAGGAGGATAAAGAGGCATTATTTGACAGCGTGAAAACGGTTAAAGGATGTCTGGAAGCCATGACAATTCTGTTACGGGAGGGGCTAGAGTTTTGTCCTCCGCGTCTCGCCTCAGCCGTGACGGAAGATTTCTCCAACGCTACCGATGTGGCGGATTATTTGGCAAGTAAAGGGGTTCCCTTCCGAGAAGCCTATAACTTGGTCGGTAAAGTGGTGAGAACCTGTCTAGGGTCGGGTAAACTGCTGAAAGACTTAACGGTGTCAGAGTGGAAAGAAATCCATCCTGCCTTTGAGGAGGATATTTACGAGGCGATCGCACCCAATCAGGTGGTTTCTGCTCGTAATAGTTATGGGGGAACAGGATTTGAGCAAGTCCGACGCGCCTTGGCGGAAGCTCAGGAGCGGATGGTAAGTTTGTAGTCAGCGCTTTAGCGCTGGATGGCACTAAAGTGCCGACTACTAACCGGCTGCGAAAAGTCAGCGCCAGATCTAACCCAACGTCCCAGATTCCGGTACACTTTGGAATGGTTCATCCTATTAAAAGTAATAGCAGCAATAATGGAGATTGGTCAAAAAGTTCAAGTTTGTCGTCTCAGAGACCGGGTGTCGGGCGATATCGTGAATAAACTAGGGAAAGTTGGCATCGTCAAAGACTTTAAAATGACAGATGGCAGCGGTGTCGGTGCGATCGTCGAATTTGACGACAGCACGGCAACCTGGTTTTTTGAAGATGAACTCAAACCCGTCAGTTAGTGACGACTTCCCCAGCAGCGTCCAGCAAAATCATGGCTTTTATTCTCACCTTTTTAGGCAAAGGCGGCACCGGTCGTACCACAATTGCGATCGCGGCGGCTAAAAAGTTCGCAAATCTTGGTCAGCGTGTCCTTTTAGTCGGGCAAGATCCTACCCCGGCGTTTGGACTGTTACTGGGAACATTCCCCAGGGCTGATCCGACGGAGGTGGAACCGAACCTGAAAGCGGTTCAGCTTCAGTCTACCCTCCTCCTGGAACGGAGTTGGGATGAGGTGAAAAAGCTAGAGGCGGAGTATTTGCGATCGCCAACGCTGAAAAATGTCTATGGTCAAGAATTGGGCATTTTACCGGGGATGGATAGTGCTTTAGCCCTGAATGCGATTCGCGAGTACGATGCCAGTGGTGAGTATGATGTGATCATCTATGATGGCAGCGGCGATCAAGCCACATTGAGGATGCTGGGGATGCCAGAAATTCTCAGTTGGTATTTTCGCCGCTTTCGCCAAATCTTTACCGAGTCGGATCTGGGTAAGGCGATTTCCCCATTTATCCAACCCGTTACCAGTGCCATTCTGAATGTGACCTGGACACCCGACGATTTTGCCAATAAACCGACTCAGCAAACTAGCCAAATGCTGGAACAGGGTAAAACGGCTGTGGCTGATCCGAATCGGGTGGCGGCGTATTTGGTGACCACGGGAGATACGGCGGCTTTAGCGACGGCTAAGTATTTCTGGGGAAGCGCCCAGCAGGTTAATCTGACGGTGGGGGGGGTTCTGTTGAACCAAATTCCAGCAACGGATACGTTAGCCGCTGATTTTGCCCCGTTAACGGTTAGCGCTTTGCCCCAGTTATCTCAGGTGGCTGACTGGCAACCGTTGATGGATGCCTTACCTGATTTTAAACAAGCGATGCAAGCGCCCAAGGCTATTACCATAGATGTGGCGAATCGTCAAGTCAGTTTATTTTTACCGGGCTTCGACAAAAAGCAGGTGAAACTCACCCAATATGGTCCAGAGGTGACAATTGAAGCGGGCGATCAGCGGCGTAATATTTGGCTTCCGCCCCAATTAAGCGGTCAAGCTGTGAAAGGGGCGAAGTTCCAAGATCAGCGTTTAATTATTTCGTTCTGATTGTCATTTGTCTTATGTCATTTGTCGGGGTGGGCGTAGGGTGCGTTAGCGGAGCGTAACGCACCATTTCAAAGGATAATAGTGAAACCTGCCTCTACGTATCGGTTAGGGCGGGTTTTGTACAAACGTTACCATCAATACCAATAAGGAAATCCCTAAACCCGCCCCTACACACTCAACACTTAATACTAAAATGTCTAACTCTCCCTCAACCGAACAAAGCGATAAAACGGGTAAAACGCGCCAACTTCTAGGCATGAAAGGTGCCGCCCCGGGTGAAAAATCGATCTGGAAAATTCGTCTCCAGTTAATGAAACCGATTACCTGGATTCCTCTAATCTGGGGGGTTGTCTGTGGCGCGGCGTCGGGCGGTGGATATACCTGGACGCCGGAAGATATCCTGAGAGCGGTGACGTGTATGTTACTGTCGGGTCCGTTGATGGCGGGGTATACCCAAACCCTGAATGATTTTTATGATCGCGAATTAGATGCGATTAATGAACCCTACCGCCCGATTCCCTCTGGGGCAATTTCGGTTCCTCAAGTGGTGACTCAGATTGTCTTGCTATTGCTGGCGGGTATCAGTGTGGCGTATGGGTTAGATCAATGGGTGGGTCATGAGTTTCCCACATTAACCTGTTTAACCCTTTTTGGGGCGTTTCTCGCCTATATTTACTCAGCGCCGCCCTTAAAACTGAAAAAGAATGGTTGGCTAGGAAACTACGCCCTGGGTGCGAGTTATATTGCCCTTCCCTGGTGGGCGGGTCATGCTTTATTTGGGGATCTGAATTGGACGATTGTGATTCTTACCCTGATTTATAGTCTGGCAGGTTTAGGCATTGCTGTGGTGAATGACTTCAAGAGTGTGGAAGGCGATCGCCAATTGGGGCTGAAGTCTATTCCGGTGATGTTTGGCGTGGGGACAGCGGCTTGGATCTGTGTGCTGATGATTGATATCTTTCAAGCGGGGATTGCGGGGTATTTAGTTAGCATTCATCAAAATCTCTATGCGGCGATACTGTTGCTGTTAATTGTGCCTCAGATTACATTTCAGGATATGTACTTTCTGCGATCGCCCCTGGAAAATGATGTGAAATATCAAGCCAGCGCTCAACCATTTTTGGTTCTGGGGATGCTGGTTGCAGGTTTAGCGTTAGGTCATGCGGGGATTTAGATTATTCATTTACAGCGTTTTCAGACTCGATATAATACACCATTTCCAAGAGTCGAAAAGCACTGTTTTATCGTTCCTGTACTACACCGTGTTATACCAAATCCGGGTTAAGCTGTTCGGCATTTAAACCGTAATGTCAATAAGAGCGCAATCCTTGTAGTGCGTTTAGCGAAGCCATGCCGCAGGCTTTGCATCTTGCTCGCTACTAATACTGTATGTGCCATAATTTTAGAGTTTAGCTAGACAATTATTGATTACCCAGAAGCCAATAGGTAACCATTTCGCCTCTCCCCCTAATATTAATCACTCCTCGTTTTTCCAACTGATAGTTATCCTTAAGTTGCTGATATGTTGCTTCAGTAACTTGAATCCGTCCCGCTTCACCAGAGGATTCCATGCGTGAGGCAATATTCACCGCATCTCCCCACAAATCATAGATAAACTTCTTCGTTCCAATCACCCCAGCCACTACAACGCCTGTATTAATCCCAATGCGGATTTTAATATCCTCACCCAGTTCAACTTGAAAGCGTTTCATCGCCGCTTGCATTGCCAGTGCCATTTGCGCGATCGCCTCAGCATGATCGGATCGGGGAATCGGTAAACCAGCCGCTACCATGTAGGCATCACCAATGGTTTTTATCTTCTCTAATCCTAATTGATCGACCAACTGATCAAACCGGGAAAAAATCTGATTGAGTAACTTAACTAACTCAATCGGTTTTAACCGTGCCGCTAGGGGAGTAAATCCCACCAAATCCGCAAACAAAATGGTCACATCGTTAAACTGTTCAGCAATAACATCAGGATTATTTCTAAGCTGATCAACAATCGGCTGAGGTAAAATATTCAATAATAACTGTTCTGACTTTTGTTTCTCTAAATAAAGCTCTGCTTCTGCTTGCTTGCGATCGCTAATATCTCGTGCCACTAAAATAGCCGTTTCTGTAGACAAGGGAGAAATCATTTCCGCCAACCAAATCTCCTTGCCATTAATCGGCAGGGAATATTCAATCGAGACGGTTTCCTGGGTTGATATTGCCTGGAGAATCGCCTGGAGAATCAGATCCGCTTGGGAACGTGGCAAATCCTCATCGAGTTTTCTGCCGATCATCGCCTCCGGTAATTTGTAAACATTTGACGTCTTGGTAGGAATCATATTTAGACAGCGTCCCGAAACATCTCTCACTGTAACCATATCGGTCATTGCCGCAAAGAGAGCTTTCATTTCGGCTTGCACTTTCTTCTGTTGCAGCACCGTTCCCAATTGAGCCGCCACCCCATTCACCAAATCACTTAACCGTTTGTCCTCCGAACCATTTGCATGGGTAAAAAACACCAGAATTGCTAATACAGAAGAGGGAGAACTCAATAAACAACTGTTGCCTTGGCGTGTCGGTTTCTCTGGCTTAACATTGGCAATAATTGGTACGCCAAAGCCCACTTTAAAACCACAGGCTGTGGCTGATTCCAATCGCATCAGAACATCATCGATCTGACTTAAATCGCTGATCCATTGAGAGTGTTGAGTTAACCAAACCTGTCCCGGAATCTCTTCTCCTGGATAAAACGTGAGTAATTTACTATACTCTCGGAAACCTTCAATGGCTACAGACAAATTCGGCTCAATTCCTTGGCGTTGACAATGCCAACGGCGGCTAGATATTAAAATTGACTCATCGGTGGAGGGAATCCAAGCTTCGCCATAAATCCAACCCGTGATTTCACATAACTGCTGTAATGCTACCTCTAAAGCTGTATCAAAATCGGGCGCTGCATTAATTGCCTGAGAGAGGTTTAATAAGAGTTTTACCTCTTCTTCCGCTTGTTTGCGATCGCTGATATCCTGCTGAGAACCGACAACCCGCACAGGCTGTCCGTTTTCATTCCATTGCACTTGTCCCCGTGCCAAAATCCATTTATAACTACCATCTTGGCAGCGCATCCTGTACTCAAACTTGTAGGGGGGAGTTTTTTGGGTTAAATGGTTTTGCAATGTGGCTAAAACTTGATCAATATCTTCTGGATGGACGAGATTACGCCAACGATCAAAGCTTTCCAGTAAGGTTGGATCGGTGTAACCTAGCATCCCTCCCAAGTGAGGGGAAGAAAATACTTTTCCAGTGGCGATATTCCACTCAAAGATGCCATCCTGAGTACTATTTAGCACTAATTGCCAACGGTCTTCACTTTTACGTAACGCCGCTTCAGTTTGTTTTTGTGCGGTAATATCCGTAATTAAACCTTCTAGATAAAACACCCTACCATCGGGGTAAAAAATCCCCTGACCTTGTTCCCAAACCCACTTTAATTCGCCAGTTGCGGTGATAATTCGATAAGTGATTTGGTAAGAACGGTGATTATTTATAGCCGCTTGTACCTGATCAAATACAGCGTTTTGGTCATCAGGATGAATTAGTTGATTGTAGGTGAGTATTTTTTGCTTCGTGAAGGCTTCAACCGGATAACCTGTGAGATCATAGCAGCCTTCACTGATAAAAAGCATCGTCCAGTCTGAGTCATTCAGACAACGGTAAGCAATACCGGGTATATTACTCATTAACGTTGCCAGACTGCGTTGGCTTTCCGCTAAATCAAACTCGGTTTGTTTACGTTCTCGCGCTTCCATTGCCAAGGAAACTAAATCAGCCAGCGATCGGGCAAAATTCTGATCTTCTGCTGTCCAATGGCGAATGGTTCCCACTTTCCCTAAACAGACGATTCCGGCGATTTCTCCTCGGATTTGAATCGGCACATCCAGAACCGAGATGATGTTACAGGGAATCAAATAAGACGCCGATAATTCTTGGGTTTTGGGGTCAGTTTGGGCATAATCGGCGGCAATCAGTTGGTCGTGTTGTAAGGCATTAAAATAGGTCGGATAGTCCGCCACAGCGAGTTCAATCCATTGGCTGTGTTGGTTGTGATTCTTGTCACATAGGTCAAGACATTGGAGTTTGGTTCCGGTTTTATCGAATAACCAAATTCCCGTGCGTTCAACGCCCAGACTTTGTACACCAGCTTGAGTAATTTCAGCGAAAGCGGCATTTAAATCGCCTTGATGGATAGCGGGACTTTTGGCTAATTGGGTTAATACCCGGTTATGATTCCGCAGCGCGATCGCACTTTCCCGTAAGGCTTGTTCGGCTTGCTGTAATTTTTGCGTCAAGGCTTCAAGTTGGCGGGATTTTTGCTCCGACAGCCAGGTTTCTTGAATCCCTTGGCTGACTTGAGATAACATTTCAATCACCAAGTCTGATTGATTAAAGTTAAGTTCTTCAACTCCTAACCAAGGAAGCGGTTTAATCGGTGTTTGACTCCTGTGGATCACCTGAAATTGTCCACCGGGTAAAACTTGTCCAATATAGGAATGTTTACCCAGATGATGATTGGGTTGAATTTGAATCAATCCCCCCGGTGCAGCAAAACTTTGATTGTATGCTGCTAACCGCACCCGATCTACGGCAAAGGATTGGGCAGATTCGACGGCTAATTTCCACAGGAAAACTTGACTATAAGCCGCTTCAATTGGATCAGACGTAACACGATTTGTGCCATATCGCGCCTGGAATTCCTGCACAAACTGATTATTTTCCGGCGTATTTAAACTCTGGAAATAACTCCAACTGGCATAATGTCCAACCGCCGCATCCTCCATCGTTTGCAGTTCTACTTCCGCCACACTCACCGCCAGAATCGGAATATCCTCAGCAGTTATCCCAGCATCTCGGTATTGACGATAGAAAAATTGATTTCCTTGTCCATTAAGGGTATTGAAAACAACATCCGGCTGGGTTTGCTGGATGCGGGCGATCGCGTCACTAAAATCCGTCTCCGCCAAATCCACATAGTCTTCCCCAATAACTTCCCCACCCTGTTGCTTGAGTTGGCAGGTGATAATCTTATTTAAAGTACGGGGAAAAACATAATCGGAACCCAGCAGATAGAAGCGCTTTCCTTTGTGAGATAGTAACCAACTGACGGCGGGTTCCACTTGTTGATTGGGACAAGCGCCCGTATAAAAGATGTTAGGAGACTGTTCTAATCCTTCGTACTGCAAAGGATACCAGAGGAGAGCATTCAACGTCTCAACTATGGGTTTAACCGCTTTACGGGTAGCCGATGTCCAACAGCCAAAAACGGTAGTTACGCCCTCAAATTGAATCAGTTGTTGGGCTTGGCGGGCAAATTCTGCCGGATCAGACGCACCGTCAACCACAAGCGGCTCAATCGGTTCACCCAACACGCCTCCAGCTTGATTGATTTGTGCGATCGCCATCAGTGCTGCATCAATTAATGGTCTCTCACTCAGAGCCATTGTGCCAGTTTGGGAATGCAAGATACCAACTCGCACTCCAGATGCAGAGGATGGTTGGTTTAAAGGCAACATGATTAAAGCCTACGGTTATTTTATACAGAGTGTATGAGGAATCTATAGCTAGTCCTTTTCAAGGCAATTGAGTGGCAACCAGGAGTTTTTGCAAAATTAAATTTTAATCACAGAAAAATACAGGGAAAAATCCAAGTCCTATTTTTATTAAACCAGCAGCCAAATCTCTTAGTCAAACTGATAAACTTTAATTATGGTACTCCCTAATTTAGGACTATCAATCACTACCTAGCGTCGGTCAAGTATTCCTAGAATACTATTATACTTTAGTTCAAGATAATGAGTTCAGTAAAACTGAGGTTAATTAGTTTAAATATTTTCAGGACATTTCAGGTATATTCAGGTTTATTGAGTTGCGATTAAATTCAATAAAACATCGGTAAGATCATGCCCATCTAAACAGTTAAGCTGTTCGGCATTTAAACCTTAATATCAATAATGGCGCTAAACAGCTTGTAATCGGCAAGTATATCGTCTCTGAAGTTTCCCAATATCTGATTCTGATTCATATTTATCTCTGCTTGAGTACCACTAACGTAATATCATCAGCCACTTTCTGTTCACCAATATGTCGCCGTACATCGTCAATCACCACTTGTCTAATCTCCTGCGCCGATTTATGGCAATTACGACTAACAATTTCACATAACCGCTCTAGTCCATATTGTTTTCGATGGGAGTTATAAGCCTCGGTGACACCATCCGTGTATAAGACTATCACATCTCCGGAATTTAAGTGTATTGACCACTGACGCCCAAGTTACCATTGGCATAATCTAAAATTGCCAACGTTACATTTCTATAGGGATTAATCCGCTGTATGTTACTGTAAATAGTGCGATTGAGGATATCCAGAAATTTTACCGGATTAGTTTCCTCACTTTCTTGTAAGGTTCGCACCGCCGTTTGAGTCATTAGCATCAACACTCCACTTTCTAACCCATGTCCGGTAACATCCCCAATACTAATTTTGACATTGCCATTTTGTTGAATGACATCATAATAGTCACCACCAACTTCATCAGCAGGTTGCATAAATCCCGCAATATCTAGCCCTTCAATTAAATCCAGTTCCTCCTGTTTGGGTAAAATCATCTGTTGCAGTTTCTTAGTCACGTCGAGTTCAGCACTCAGCCGCAGGTTTTCTTGATGAAGTTTTTGATTCAGTGTAATAATTTCTTGATGGGCGGCTTGCAACTCTTGTTTCTGGCGTTCCAATTCCTGATTTTTCTGTTGTAACTGTTGCGCCATGAATTCAAGCTGTTTTTGGTGGGTGATGTCCTTGATAACAAAACTACATCCAGAAAATCCTTTAACGGGCAAATAAATCGGTGTTATTTCTAAACGGAGATAATACGATAAATGCTGAATCTCTTGGTAGGATTTGCGTTTGCTCGTTTTGGCTTTTTCAAAATGGTGTTGGGCTGAATTAAACTGTTCATTGTCCGATAAATCAAATAAATATTTATTCAAAATAGCAGATTCATTCAGTAAAACCCCATGAACAGAGCGGAATTGCATGATTTCCAAGAAGCGACTATTAAATTCGACTAACCGTCCCTCACTATCTAGGATAGCAATACCCTCTGATGAATTTCGCACGATACTTGTCCATCGTTCTCGTCCTAAATAAAACTCTCGAAACAGATCATCCTCTTCAGCCAGTATATTTTCAAAGATTGCCAACCATTCTTTGTCTCGTTTAACCAGTCGCAGACGGGAAATAAATTCATTTTTATTGATAAATATGACGATAGTTAAGTCCAGGAATCCTTTTTTATATTGACTTAATTTTTTGTGGAATAAAAACCTGCCTCGTTTATCTTTGCGACTGAATAAACTGTCTAAGGGCTTTCCCACAATCGACTCCGGAGTACAGGTAAAATGTTCACAAAATTCTGGAGTAACATTGAATATGGTTAGGGAGTCATCTAAGATGAGCATCCCTCCTGTATAAACGGCATATAAAGGACAATCTTTCATGATATTAGCTCCTGTTTAAAACGTTATTTACTAAATAGTGGTTTTTCAGGTTAATAAATGTAGTCATTACAACAATAATTCAAAGTAATTCAACCTGAAATTTACACGATGTTTCTTGACAACAAATACAGTGGCTTTCTTCCGAACCATACGTTCCTACCCGTTCCTCAACCGTACCTTCGCCATGCAGCAATGCCATAATTCCCGCCGCGACACCTGTTAACGTAAAACATTGGGGTTCTTTGGCTTCGCCTTTGTATTCTAGATAACCTAAAGCTTCATATCCATTCAGGGCTTCCATTTGCAAACGTTCACCCGGTTCATATTCTAGAAAAATAGGATCAACCACCGCAAAGGAAAGAGACGTTCCACCGGAACGTCTCTACAAGGTTAAATCAGGGATAATGTTGTAGCTGATGTTACCCTTAAAAAAAATTAAATCAGAGCATAAACTTTTGCTTCCCATGGGAAAATCGGTTCTCTGCCCACCCATTCAGGAGGAACGATGCGGTCTTGGGTAATTTCTTTCCACTGCTTACCGTCTGGAGTGGGCGACCAATTCGGGACTTTATATTCAGACCCGACAGGCGTTCCATAGTCGGAAAAATTAGCCACAACAATCACACATTCATCTGCTTTTTTGCCGCGCCGCCAGACTAAGACCCGTTTACCTTCATGGAAATCAGCATGAATAAACTCATTATCATTCACCGCTAACGCCTGAGATGAGGTGCGGAAGCGAACTAACCGCGCCACATACTGAAAGATGCGTTGTCGCCAATCTTCTTGGACTCGACTATAGTTAACCGGGTCAACCTGTTTATGATCCGCATGTTCATCCGTAATATCGAGATCTTGCTGATCCCCAAATTCATCCCCTGCCAAAATCATCGGAATCCCAACAGCGGTTAAAAGACAGACAAATGCTAGCTTAATCCGGGGTTCAGTATCATAAACTCCATTATTGATCAGGTAGTTATAGAAGCGCTCATTCCCTAAGCCACCTACATCATGGGATGTGAGATAGTTCACCGCTTGAGCGCTATCGGTAAATCCGAGAAAACGACAATCAATCAGTTTGCGAACACTCCATTCAAAGCTAGAGTCATTAAACGCATTCTTGCCTAAAATTACTTGTCGAATAATTTGCTTAAATTTTTCATTCCACAGTCCATCTAAGCGATTTTGATGAACCAAGGCTAAGGGAACACTTAATTCTTCACCCACAACTAAAAAATGCTTACTGGAACCGCCCCGTTTTTCCCAAAGGGTGCGGGCTAACTCTCGGAACTTTTCTAAAAAGTCATAATTCCCGACATTATTAACGCTATCCAGTCGTAAACCATCCACCCGATAGTAGTTCAGCCAATGAGCCATATACGCTTTCATATATTCACGGGCTGGCACAAACCAGGATTTTTTGCCCAGAATTGGATGATACCCTTCAATCCAATAGTTGTATTTAAATAAGTCACCCCCAAAGCCGTCGCGACCCGCTTGTTCAGGATCACGTTGGGGATCGCCCGGTGGTCGCCATTGGACGTAAAAATCCAGAAAATTGATGTTTTGATACGGATTATTGCGGGAAAACGCCATCACCATATCAACAAAGAAACGCATTCCCAATTGATGGCACACTTTAATTAAATTGGCTAAATCCGTGGATGCGGTTGGTGCATCTTGACCTTCTGGATGTCCTAAATCAAAATCAGCCGCAAAAAAGTTAGCCGTACCATAGCCCCATTCCAGCTTGTCATCACTATCGGCTGGGGGCAATAATTCTAAGGCATTGACTCCTAATTCCATCAGATGCGCTTTCCCATTTGTTAACGCCTCAACATGGCAAAAATTAGGAGACGTGGCTTGGGGTTGCAACAAAGACAGCACATCCTGAAATGTACCAATTCCTACCTCTCGATTTTCCTCTGTTTTTCCTTGAGTCCAACGGGTTGGTAGTTCATAGATAACCAGTTGATTGTTCGCGGGTAGGGTGTCTAATGGGGGTTCTCCTTCCCAATTCACCGTTTGTCCCCCCGGATCACAGGGCGTTAATGTGCCATTCTGATACAAAATAACACTAGCCGGATCATGACTGGCGATACCGCCTTCCTCGTCAGGTATGGGGGCGATGATCCGGCGGTCTACAGTTGTGGCGGTTGGATCGGTGCAATAGAGAACTTTATTAATAGTGTTGGGGTTATAGGGTTCAGTGTTGTGGATTTTAAACCAGTACAGGTAAACTTGCCCTTCTGTCAAACCACAGGCTTGAGCCGAGATTTCCCACAACTCTGGGAACTCTGGAGATTGGTTGAGGGGGTATTCCCCAACTTTCTCGAATCGATCTGAAGCCTTAGCTGAAGGTTTCGCAATGTAAACGCTGGGTGGTGGTTGGGATATACCCGGACGCCACAAGACGAAATGGGTTTGCTTGCGGCTCAATAGATCGACGAGCATAGTATGGGTCTCCTGAATGGGAATCTTACTTTAGGTTGATCCGTACAACCGACCACCATTCTATTCTGGAGATTTAAAAAGTCAATTGTCGGGTTTCCCTTTAGCCACTGTAGGGGCGGGTTTAGGTGGAATGGTACTGACTGGTATGCTGGTGGGCAATGCCCACCCTACGGTATATCAAGGGTTTCAGCGATTCCAAAAGGCTTAAGTCAGTGCCATTAGGTTTAGGGACAATTGTAGGGGCGGGTTTAGGGACTAAATTCAACTATTCACCGATAACGGAACAACAAAACCCGCCCTCCTCACCAATAAATGAACAACAAAACCTACCCCATCTTTCCAAAACCAACCCAATCATGAGCCAACTGCAACATCGCTGGGTCGTCAATGCAGCCGAAGCCAAGGGACTCATCGAACAAAACGCCGCAACTGTGCTAGATGTCCGCCAGCCGATATCCTGGTTTTTCAGTCATGTTCCAGGTGCAGTTTGGTTGGGATGGTGGCAATTCTTAGAGCAACTGTTACCCCCGAACGGAAAACTGCTCAAAGACTCAAAGATACTCGAAGAAAAACTGCGGCGTTTAGGTATCTGTAACCGTAAACCTGTTATCGTGATTGGCAATCCCCCGAATAACTTTGGCGAAGAGGGGCGAGTGGTGTGGATGTTGCGGACTCTGGGACACCCCCAAGCGGCTTTCGTCAATGGCGGACAGGCGGCGCTGGTTTCTGTGGGAGTTCCCACGGTTTGGGGAGTGACTCGTCCAGCACCCGGAGACTTTGTGGTCAAACCTACACCCTTATGGACGATTCAGCGACATCAACTGCAAGACAATTTGACAACTCAAGCCTATTTAGTCATTGATAGCCGTTCACCAGAAGAATTTGCTGGCGCTACGCCCTACTGTGAAAAGCGGGGTGGACATATTCCTGGTGCTGTGCATTTCCACTTCCGGGATTTAATGGATAAAAAAGGGTACTTACTTCCCCCAGAGGAAATTATGACTCAGTTATATCAACGGGGATGCGATCGCGAGACTCCGATTGCTACCTATTGTACAGGGGGTGTGCGCTCTGCTTTTATTGTCGCGGTGCTAACTGAGTTAGGGTATACCTGTGTCAAAAACTATCCTGGTTCGATGTGGGAATGGTCATCTCATCCGGCTAAGACTCATCCTCTAAATAAGTAAAACGAAAGACACAGTAGCGAGCGAGACGCAAGCGCAGTAGCGAGCGAGACGCAGACGCAGTAGCGAGCGAGACGCTCGCACTACAGCAACTTTTCCTCTTCTCTATTCCCGGTTAAGCTGAAGTTCCCCTTACTCAAAAATTTATTCAGCAAGCCCTCAGTAATTTTACGGATTTCCTTCTGCGTTTTTCTCTTTCCCTTTCATTGCTTTGCCAATATACATCAGGGATGTGTTATCACTGATTTTAGCTTGAAATCGTCTAGTCTTTTTATAGTGAATATAGGCACGAATATTTTGATATGAATAAATCCCAAACAAGTCAAATCCTTTAATATCTATATCACTAAATCCAACTTTAATTAAACAGTTTTGCAGTTCTTGTGGTTGAATAAACTTGTGCCAATCATGCACACCACGGGGGATTTCTTGTAAAATATCTTCCAACAAAACTATAAATATTAGTTTGGACTTGAAATTTCGGTTAATGGTGTCAAAGAAAAAGTATCCCTGAGGTCGCAAAACTCGATAAATTTCTGCCACTGCCTTTTGCCAATCGACAACATGTTCTAAGACATCTACACAAATGACAGCATCAAAAATATCATTTTGCCAAGGTAAAGCTTCAGCTTGCCCAACTTTGTAGTCAATCTCCCAGTTCTGAGTTGCTGCATGGTTTCGAGCGCTGATAATGCATGGATAAGAGCGGTCAATTCCACTGACACTTGCCCCCTTTGCCGCCATAAACTCACAAGAATACCCGCCACCACAGCCGACATCTAAAACGTTCAAGCCTTGCCAGTCTTTAACATAATAATCAAAGAAAGTAAAGCGAGGTGAATTGAGATAAGAGAGGGTATATATTTTTTCATTTGGTTGCCACCATCGGTCAGCCATCCGGTCGTAAAACTCTAAGTCATTTCGTTTTCGGGGGTGATTTTTCATCATTTCAAGGCAAAATCTATATATTGATCCTATTTTGGAATATCTAAGTAAGCTGTCACACATTTAAATTGGGAATGAGTAGCGAGCAAGATGCTCGCATTACAACATTCTGACTACTTAGACCCACACTATCGATCAATCATGTCATCTTCTGTGTCTATTATCATTCCCACCCTGAATGAGGCAAGTTGTTTAGAACGCACCTTGCGCCATCTCAATGTGTTGACGCCTCCTGCTTTAGAGGTGATTGTGGTGGATGGTGGAAGTGAAGACGAGACCGTCGCGATCGCGTCATCCGCCGGAGTACAGGTTATACTCTCAAAGGACGCTGGACGTTCGATCCAGATGAACCAAGGCGCACAACAGGCAAAGGGAGAGATTCTCTGTTTTCTTCATGCTGACACATTAGTGCCTGATGACTTAATTTCACTCATTCAACAGACTTTAACTGATCCAACGGTTGTCTGTGGTGGATTTATCTCCCTGATGGCGGGTTCACGAACGACGCGCTGGGGAATATCGTTGCATAATTATCTGAAAACATACTATGCGCCTCTACTGTTTCGACCTCATTTATTTAGTCGAGGATTGCGCCTGTTGTTTGGGGATCAAGTGATGTTTGTTCGCCGCCTCGATTTCTGGGAATGTGGCGGGTTTGATCCCACGTTACCGATTATGGAAGAGGCGGATTTGTGTCTGAAGTTGGTCAGGCGGGGACGAATTCGTTTGGTGAATCGAGTGGTTCAGAGTTCTGATCGCCGCGTGGCAGGTTGGGGATCACTGAAAGCGACGGCGATTTATGTTTATGTGGGTGTATTGTGGGGGTTGGGAATGCCTGCATCTTATTTAAAGAAATTTTACGCGGATATTCGCTGATCGTTGAGCGTCCAGTCGTAGTCCAGGTAGATAATGGGAGTATTCGGCGCGATCGCACTATCCGTTTTCAAGTAAGCGCGGATATAATCGGGGATAGAGTCAGCAATTTTGAGAAAATCATCCCCATACCATTTGAAAATACGACTACAATAAAGGGTCTGATTAGATGGCTCGTATCGCACTTTATCAGGATTATTAATAAAGCGGCTGGCGTCTTCCTCTAATTGGTTGTGTACCGATTCTGCCCAATACGCACCCGGACGCAGCAAGGGACAGCCAATCGCTGCACAAACCAAGGCAAAATGAATGCGAGGTTCATTGAATTCACGGCGCAGGATTTTGTGTTCGATTTGGTTAAGGCTGTAACGGCGATTGGGTGGCAAAGGATGGGTGAAGAACCAGAGAAAGGCTATCCAGTTGGGGATACCGAAAATCCGGGGTAGGATGGAGTTCATCGGGTAGCGTGCCAAAACGGAAGCAATCACAGAGGCATTATAGAGGTTAATCCATAGCGCTAATTGTTCATCGGGATTGGAGAGAGATTTGGGATCGAGTTGTTCTACAGTCTCTAACCAATTCATTAATGTTTGGCAGGATTGCTGTGACCAATCCTGATAATTGACACGACCATTTTTATCAACGTATTGGTGTAGAAGTTGATCCCAGAGGGTAAAGTCAATCATTTCCGTACCTGTTATGCTAAACTAACGGGTTTTCCCTCTTTTTGACCAAACTGTCTTATTGCCCTTCCAACCAACTCGACAAATCGTCAATACTGTTGAAGTCCAAGACATCTTCCCCTAAACGTTCTAAATTTTCAAGAGATAAGTCTTCAATTTGGCTAGTTATTTCAATAGGGAGTTCACCAAAACGCTTTTTCAGTAAACGCATTATTAATCGGTTTACCCCTTTTTGTTCTGCATAAGCCAGCCGCCCTTTTTCATCTTGTAAAATCATTCCTCGCCTATCTATAACTTCAAATTCTTCGATTGTCATGTTCGCTTGGCTCGCTAAATTTAAAGCAAGTTCTATCTCTGACACTTGTCCTAACGTATCGGGAATATCTTCCAAGATTGCGGCTTCTTTGAGAAAATAAAACTGAGAACTTGACCCGGATTATAGGGATTGACGATGGTTAAAGATTTAATGACTGATTCCCCGGCATAAATGATCGCATTGAGAAAGCTGATTAATATCTCTTTACTCTGTTCAGAACCGAATATTTTTTTAAATGCGTAATCGACTTTAGGGCTGATAAATCTCATCGGTTTCTCCCTTTTGAGTCGCTAGTACAGCTAGGCAAAAATACTTGAGCAGCTTCGTAGATACGATGAAGCAGGGGGAGCAGAGGGAGCAGGGGAAGCGGGGGGAGATATTAGCTGTTCAGTTATTTCTGCTTTCTTGCACTAGGGATAGAATATTTTTGAATTTTACCACAAAGACCTCCTGTATAGCCCCATCACCATCAAGCCAAGAGAGACGCGATCGCATAATTCCACCAATCCCCGATAACTTAGCTTGTGGTGGCGCTGTCTTGACTTTCAGCCAAGCGTGGTGCTGATTAAGCCTGGTTGAATAAGGAAAACTTTTAATTTTTAGGTTTTAGTTTTAATATTCTCAAGACAATCGGATTTAGGGCGGGCAGAAAAAGTCACTGGCAAATCCTGAGTTGACGGGGGTTTGAGTGTGTAGTATGTTGTTACAGTAATGTTGTATTGGGTGTTTCTTGTAGCATTTTTTTTAACTACATCGCTTAAACGCCTTGAAAATGCGTGATTTTACCCCCTCTATGGTCGAAAAAATTGAGACAATACAAATATATTACATGACCCAATTGTCATAACTCGCAAAGGGACTAATTTGACAAAAAAGTCATTTAGTGTATTAAACAGAAATTAAAATAGGTATGATTAAGTTAGGACTTACGCAAAGCCTCTAAGTGTTCTATGTGTAGGGTGGGGAAAGCGTAGCGTAACGCACCTTTGCCACGATACGTGGTGTAGATGCGTTAAGCTGTTCGGCATTTAAACCTTAATATCAATAATGGCGCAATCCTTGCCGTAGTGCGTTTAGCGAAGCCATGCCGCAGGCTTTAGCGAAGCCATGCCGTAGGCTTTGCATCTTGCTCGCTACTAATACCCAATTTAAATGCATGACAGCTTAATATTACAGATGCACAGAGAAATAAAACTATGCGAGAAAAAATCGTTAAAATTTTATTTACTCCTATTCCGGGAACCAAAAGTATAGAACAAGGACTGTTCAGAGTTATTTGTATGTCATCAACTAAATTAAGACAGTGGTCAGTTCCTAGTTTAATTTTTCTCCTCAAGTCACTTCGCTGGTTCGTACCGAGTGTAAGTGTCTTATTAGCGATTTGGATGATTGGTGGTAATTTCCTCGCATCTCAACAGGAAAAGGACATTGAACAGGATATCGACGAATTTGTTAAACGGTTTCCGGATACTGAACCGAACGATTCGGCTTTGAAATTGCGAGCTTTGATGGCAAAATTGGGAATATCTGGAGGGGGGACGCCTGAGTTTCCTATCGACGCCTATACCCTGTCTCATCCCGATTTTACTATTTCTGAAAGTGACCGACAAGCTTTTGAAGAAATTCGGGAAGAACTAGGAGATTATTTGGATGCTCAAATCAGCACACCTAATGATAATGTTGCTCCAATATCCGATAAAATAAGGCAATATTTAATGAATAATCGGGAAAATCTAGAAGCTATTCGTCAGCATATCTTGAATAATGAAGTTCCGCAGTGGGAGAGAGATATGACTTCAATAGTGGAGGGTGATTATACGTTTCTTTTGCCCAGTTCTTTGAATTTAGTTAATTTACAAAAGGTAATTTTACTGGATGTCTTAGAAAAAAATAGCCGTGGTCAGTTTAAACAAGTCGAAGAAATGCTAGAGGTATCCTGGAGATTCAATCAATCACTTCGTAACGACTATTATCTTATTAGTCAATTGGTTGTCTTAATTATGGGTAGATATAATACAGGTGTAATCAGAAAGCTTGAATATATTCCCGTCGAGTGGCAGCAGCGCTTGCTGGAACATGACTACCATCAATCATTGTCAAATTCTTTAGAAGCAGAATTTGTCTATGGATTCAATTATATGCAAAATTTACATTTATATCCACTTGAAAATTTATCAAGGAATGCAGAGTTGTTATTGAACTTAGTAAAACTTCCTATCTTAAGACCTTATCGTCGCTTTTCTGCAATTGATACGTACAATAGACAAATGAAACGTCTAGCAGAATCTAAGCAACACAATATATGTTTGCTGGATTCAGAAACATCAGCAACAAGTGATACAACTCCAGCCTGGTGGAACATTCCCGGTCAGATAATAGCACTAGACTTGTTCAATCAACTTCGCAAACCAGCCCAGTATATGCTTGACTTAGAATTAACTCAAAAAATACTACAGGTCAAAGCACTAGCTGCCAAAGCTGGAAAATGGCCCCAGTCAGTCCCGAATATGGAGTCTGAGATTTGTCCTGGTGTTGAATGGGTTTATCAAGTGTCTCCTGATGGTACAATGTCAATTTCCCTCAGTGAGCAACCTGAATGGTTAACCGAAAGAATAGAAAATAATTCGGCACTTCCTCTTACTTACAGCACTCGGCGAATTCCTGATTATGATGAATCACTGAATTAAGCGGAATGGCACTGACTTTAGAGTTTGTAGTAAGCGCTTTAGCGCTTCTGGCACTAAAGTGCCTACTACGAACCCAGCTTAAGTCAGTGACATTCGAATTAAGCGGAACGGATAGCGCTAAAGCGCAACTACGAACGAACTTGAATCGATGCTATGCTTACACAAGCTAAACGAAATGGTTTTACTTTCATCATAATTGGCTGTATCAGCCTTTCATTCCCGCTGCTGAGTGTGAGTCAGGGATTGGGACAAGAATCTGTTGATAAAGAGACGTCCTCCTATATAGAACAATTAAAAAACGATGACGATTGGCGCAAGCGTAGTCAAGCGGCTTCAGCTTTGGGGGAAATGGGTTCAGAACCTGCTATTCCAGCGTTAATTACCGCCCTAAAAACTGAGCAAGATGAAGTGGTTCGCCTCAGAGCAACCTTTGCCTTAATCAAGATTGGTTCACCTGCTATTCCCAGCTTAATCGAAACTCTTAAACATGAAAACGCATCGGCTCGATATAGTGCGACTTTTGCTCTAAGTCAAATGAGTTCACTGGCTTTTCCCAGTCTGACTGAAGCCTTACAAAGTGAGCATGAACTCATTCACACTAATGCAGCGTCTGCTATCGCGAAAATTGCTGAAAACCGCACAGATAAGGTAGAGCGTCTATCCACATCTGATTTAGTGCAAGCTATCTCTAATTTAGAACAGGCTCAAAATCGTATCACTTCTTTCCAAGCTATTGAGGAGAACATCAATCCAGTTCAAGCAGGGTTTAAACAGGAAGACATTGAGACAATACGAGACTCTCTAACTATTCTGAACGCTGAACGACGCGATCGCATTCGCTCTCAAGTCTTGAATGTAATCTTTATCACCCTTGTCTCTCTATCAATCATCGGTGGTATAATTATCTGGCGTCGCCCTGACTTAATCTTGCGGTTCAGTCGAGTCCTTGTCCAATCTAGAGAACAGAAAGAAAGATTTGATTACTTTCGCTCACAAGTCCAGCAATTCTTCCAACACACAGGTGCAACCACCAGCCGTCAAGGAAAACGTTGTCTCAAACTTATCTCAATTCCAGGTAGACTAAAATCTTATACGCCTTTACCAATCATGCTAACCCTTGACCAACCTGTTGCCGAAGACGTAACGGAGTTAGTCAAACAATCTAGCCAATTAACGGGAAATTCTCACCAAAAAGCGGGTATCCTGTTGTATCAAGAACCACCAGATACCCTTTTCCGAATGCGGATGGCGGAAGTTAGACTACGCGACCATTTTATCCTGATTCCGATTCCGTTTGCGGCGATAGAACAGGCGCTATTAGATAGTAGCACAGCTTCTGGACTTTTAGCCCAATATACAGACCGCTATTTACCCGGTGCTGACTTGTTTGATGATCGGAATGCTATTGGCGATACTCTCTCGTTTTTTGGTCGTGTCGAACTTCTTAATCGTCTGGAAGAAGAACTTCGTCGTAACCAAGGGATTGGACTTTTTGGCTTACGCAAATCTGGCAAAACCTCCATTCTCCTACAATTAAGTTTTGCCATGCGCCAGCATCCTGTTGTTCATATTGACCTGCAACGCTATGGCGGAAAACAGCGTTATGGGGCTGAATTACTCAATCAAATCCTACAACAACTGAGCAAATTAGTGAATGAACACCATCCTCAATCAAAGGATACGAAATTCAATTGGGTTCGTAGTAGGCACTTTAGTGCCAGAAGCGCTAAAGCGCTCACTACAAACTCTGCCAGAAGCGCTAAAGCGCTCACTACAAACTCTGCCAGAAGCGCTAAAGCGCTCACTACAAACTTTAAACCCTTTCCACAAGATAGCCCCGCCTCAGATTTAATCTCTGAATTCACCCAGCGCATCAACACCTTATCCCCCTTACTCCAAGCCGCCGGATATCATCTACCGATTCTTTGCTTTTTAGATGAAATTGAACGCATTCTTCCCACAAAAACTGACCCTAAAGAACGAACCGAAGAATTTAATGCTTGTTTCGGGGTGCTGCGGGTATTAAGTCAGGAACAGCGCCAACTCTCCTTACTGGTGGCTGATGTCCATGCGGACTGTAATCGGATTAATCAATGGCAACAACCGGATGTACCCACCAATCCAGTGTTTAGCTTTTTCAAAGAATACTTTGTCTCTCCCTTTTCCCAATCGGAGACAACCCGAATGTTGACGGATATTGGTGAACTAATGGGTGTAACCTTTGATCAAGCTACTCAAATCGCCATCCATCGAGAAAGTGGCGGACATCCCTTTATTGCCAGACAATTGGCAAGTTTACTCTGTAAAAAAGTCGCCCCGGAAAATAAGGGCGAAATTAACTTATCCGCCGCCCAACGCTATCTGAATAAACCCTTTACCTATTCTGGTGTGCTCAAAGACTACTTTGGACAAAATATTTGGGCAGACTTAGACAAGCGTAATTTTACCTGTGCGATCGCGCTGCTGAAACTCCTCACCTGTAATCAAGAGACTCAGCCACAGATAACCGAGGAAGCCTTGTTCACTCGACTCAACCCCGAATTCACCGAAAGCCAATGTCTAGACGCCCTACTCTGGCTAGAAGCCGTAGGATTAATCCATCGAGACGCGATCGCGGACAAGGATTACTATCAGTTACAGGTTCCCCTTCTATCACGCTGGCTACGGATGCACATGAAACCCGAACAGATGCAACAATGGCAGCTATAGCAAAAGGCAGTGGTTCGACAAGCTCACCAACCAGGCAGAAGGTTTATGATGAGTATGTTGTCGTTTTAGCTAACAAATGACGAATGACAAATGACAAATGACGAATAACAATCGCCCCTTTGATAATTTTAGACTCGCTATCTCGAAACCCGACTACTTTTTTGGACGTCAGAAACTCCTCGCCAACGTCATGCGATCGCCTTTTCAAGTGAGAATCATTCTCGGTGGACGCCGTTTAGGTAAAACTAGCACGTTGAATGCTATTCAATGGACGCTTTTCAACCAAAATAGCCGCGCTTTTCCCGTTCTTTTTAACTTACAACAAGAACAACCCGAAAGTCTAGATAACTTACGATATTTGCTAATTTTACGATTACAAGAAGCGCTTATCCAAAAGCAAACCCAATCACCCAACGCCGAGTCTCGATTAAGCTTGAGACGAACCTATCGCCGCTTAATCAGACAGTTCTCTGGCGGCGAAATTGGCATATCTGGATTTAAATTAAATGTTACCAATCCCCATCAAGAACGGCGTTTAATTCACGAAGACTTCCGCCAAGATTTATTGAAAATCATTAAACACCTACAAAAGCACAAACTTGAAGGCATTTGCTTCCTCTTAGATGGCGCAGAAATTATTGTCCGCCAAGATTGGGCAAATGATGCTTGGAGTTATCTGCGGGGATTAAAAGACACCGACACCGCTATCAACCCTTTCTTAGGATTCTGTTTCTCTGGCTATCGTGACTTAAAAGATTATCAGCAACGAGTCGGTTCTCCGCTGCTGAATATTGCCGATGTAGAATGGTTAGGGACATTAACCGAATCCGACACGCGATCGCTGATTGTTCAACGCAGTCAAAATGAAGATGTTCCTCTCACAGAATCGGGAGTTAATACGATTCTAGACTGGGCGGGATATCATCCCTATCTCACTCAACAACTCATTAATGAAATTTTCGATGATTATCAGATGGGAAAATCCCGTTCGACTGAGAGTTTTATGTTGCATCAACAACGAAAACATGACCGCGATTTTTCCGCTTGGTGGGATGAAGATCAACGATCTTATGGTTTTAGTCAGGTAGAACAAACCGTTTATCGTACCCTTATTCAGCAGCGAGAGGGAACGGCTGAAACATTAGCAGAACAAGCACAATTTAGTTTTGGACAAGTTGCGGATGCGCTGGAAGTTTTGACGGGAACAGGTGTGATTCACCAGGTAGATGATGAGCGATACAGGATGGGCGCGAAACTGTTTGAGGAATGGGTGGTACGCGAGAGACGTTAAGGAGGATGAGATGAATTCACAGTTAAGCTGTTCGGCATTTAAACCATAATGTCAAAAATTGTGAGTCCTTGTAGTGCGTTAAGCGAAGCCATGCCGTAGGCTTTGCATCTTGCTCGCTACTAATACCCAATTCAAATCGCTACTAACACCCAATTCAAATCGCTACTAATACCCAATTCAAATCGCTACTAACACCCAATTCAAATCGCTACTAATACCCAATTCAAATCGCTACTAACACCCAATTCAAATCGCTACTAACACCCAATTCAAATCGCTACTAATACCCAATTCAACTCACTACTAACACCCAATTCAAATCGCTACTAATACCCAATTCAACTCACTACTAACACCCATTTAAATGCATTACAGCTTGTTCAAGCTAACATAATTATTCGATAAAGGTCAATTAAGGTTTGATCATCAAAAACACGCCAACAGCAATCATTATACAGCCGGCAATCATATTGATTCCTTTTCTTATTCTCGAACTGATCAGTAATCTCGCTTGATCCGCCATGAATGCATAACCGAGTTTGACACCGCCTACAGCTACGATAGTAATCGCGATAATAATGATAGTATCAAGATAAGAGATTTGGGACAGATCAATAAAAGCTGGGAAAAACCCCAGATAAAATAAAGTTGCTTTTTGATCAGCTAATGTAATAGATAATCCGGCGATAAAACTAGACAGCCAAGAAGATTCCATAACGGCTGCTGTCTCCACCTTATTCAATTTTGCCCGACATAACCCTATACCTAACCAGACAAGATAAGCACCACCCAGGTACTTAATCAGGAAAAATAAACCTCCCATTTTTGCTGCCAGCAGTGATAAACCCCAAATGGCGATGAGAATGAAAATGATGTCACCGACGACTATTCCTAGGGTTGTGAAAACACCATGAATAAATCCAGACGTAGCGGATCGGGTGGAAACAGTTAATACACTGACACTGGGAATAGAAGCCAGAACAACCATTGCACTGAATAATGCAACAATGGTGCTAAAGGTCATACTGCTTTGCATAACAATTAAATCGTTAATTGGGGGATAGGTTGTAGGTTGGGTTAACGCCTGTTACTAGGGCAGAATATAGGCACCAAGGTTCCCTTACTACAAGCCGAATCTAATTCATCAAATAAGGTGTGTCACGCCAGTCGGTTGGGTTGAGATACGAAACCCAAAAATGTGAAGGCGCAATGGGAGTACGGTATTTGATAAAGGGCACGATACTATCGTGCCCCTACCCAATCAATCTTAATCAGTTAAGCCTGATTTAAGATGACTGATTGAGAAACGCCTCGATCGCGTCAGCAGCCAGATGGCTAATCGGTTTACCTTGACTGGCGGCGGCGTCTTTGAGACGGCTGTAAAGGTCATCGTTGAGGGAAATCCGATGTCGGGTTTTCTTGGTGGGTTTGGGGAATTCGTAATTAGCCGAA
The DNA here is from genome assembly GCF_040217205.1 of Coleofasciculus sp. A1-SPW-01. Taxonomy (NCBI): domain Bacteria; kingdom Bacillati; phylum Cyanobacteriota; class Cyanophyceae; order Coleofasciculales; family Coleofasciculaceae; genus Coleofasciculus; species Coleofasciculus sp. A1-SPW-01. The sequence goes on from NZ_JAVJNP010000102.1 coordinate 97,653, forward strand.
TACTCCCGAATCGCATCAAATCCCACGCGATCGCAAAAATCACCGAAACTTTCCCCAGGTTCGCGCTGTTGCTTGAATTGCATGAACATGGGTTCGAGGAAGGATTCAAGTTCTTCAATCGGCAGTTTTTCGATATAGGCTCGTGCTAACCGGGTTTGATCCGGTGAACCGCCTAACCACATTTGATATTTCCCAGGCGCACTGCCCACAAATCCTAATTCTGCCATGTAAGGTCTGGCACATCCATTGGGACATCCCGTCATCCGGATGACAAAATGGTCATCCTTTAATCCCAGCTTGTCCAACAGCGCCCGAATTCGTTCGGTAATCCCTGGAATTGCCCGTTCTGATTCAGTAATCGCTAACCCACAGGTGGGTAGGGCGGGACAAGCCATGGAATAGCGAACTAGGGGTTCGATTCCTTCTGGGGTAATTTGAACTCCGTGTTGGTTGAGAATCTGTTCGATGGGTTGCTGCTGGTCCTTTTCAATCTCATAAAGAATGGCATTGTGATTGGGTGTCATCCGCATCGGTAAGTCAAATTGCTTGACAATTTCCCGTAAAGCTGTCTTTAGCTGGAAGTTCCCCTCATCTTTAACTCGCCCATTCTCAATGGAAATGCCTAAAAATAACTTACCGTCTCCTTGCTCATTCCATCCCAGATAGTCTTTGTATTTAAAGGCAGGGAGAGGTTTGTAGGGGGCGATAGGCTTACCAAAGTAGTCTTCAACCTTAGCACGGAACTTATCAACGCCCCAATCATTGATCAGGTACTTCATTCGGGCATGACGACGATTTACGCGATCGCCATAGTCTCGCTGAGTTGCCACAATCGCTTTGATCAAGTCGAAGATATCATCTTTGTCCACATAACCAATCGGATCAGCCATACGGGCAAAGGTTTCTTCCTTATTATGGGTGCGCCCTAAACCACCACCCGCGAGAACATTGAATCCTTCTAATTCTCCCTGCTGATTCATCATCACCACTAAGCTGACGTCTTGGGTGTAGAGATCAACAGAGTTATCGCCAGGAACGGTAACACTACACTTAAACTTACGGGGCATATAATGTTCCCCGTAAATCGGTTCTTCTTTATCCGCGAATATCGTACCATTGCCATTACGCTGACGCGCCGCTTTCACCTCTGGGGCTTCTTCAGCACTAATTGCCTTTTCCCCATCCAGCCAAATTTCATAATAAGCGCCCGTCTGAGGGGTTAATAAATCGGCAATTTTATCGGCATACTCCCAAGCATACTGGTACTCTGGACGAGTCTTGAACGGCGCAGGAGGTGCCATAACGTTGCGGTTTAAGTCCCCGCAAGCGCCCAGGGTTGAACCCATATTGCGAACAATGGCGGCAATTGTTGCCTTTAAGTTCTTTTTGAGAATGCCGTGAAGCTGAAACCCTTGGCGAGTGGTGACTCGCATCGTATGGTTCCCGTACTCATCAGAGAGTTGATCCAGCGTCAGATAGAGTTGGGGGGGGATAAACCCGCCGGGAGAACGGGTTCGCAGCATGAACTGATAGTCTTTTTCTTGCCCTTTAACCCGGTTATCGCGGTTATCTTGCTGGTAGGAACCATGAAATTTAAGAATTTGTACGGCATCACCACTGAAATGGGTGGTGTCTTCCAGCAACTCACTGGCTACGGGTTCGCGTAAGCAGTTACTGCGTTCTTTTATGCCTTCAAGTTTAGACGTTTTCTGTACAGAGGGATTCTGAGATACAACCATGGATGCTATAAGTCCGAACGGATCAGCTATATTACCGTAACTCTATGGGGATTACGTTGAATATTCTGATCCTAATACCTGTTTAATAAGTGTGGGCGCGACTTTGATGTGACATCCTCCCACACCAAATCAAAGATTCTAGTGTGGGCTTCCAAGCTTCACAACTTGGATTTCCTGCTTTTTCCCCTTCGGCTACGCGGTAGCTGAGCCTGTCGAAGCTCAGGGGATTTCGACACTTACCTAGACTGAGACGAGTACATTTCAGTCCCCGGTAGACCGTCTGCACAGGCAGTTTCCATTCCCGCTAGCCCAGCGGTACTAGTTAGTTTGATTTGCGTTGGTTGTTGTTATCGAATTCGTTACTCAACTCACGGTGCAGCAATTTCAACTAGCTTTGTGAGCAGATGTATCGAAGTCAATGTCAATTTACCACATTGAGGTTGGGGGAGTCCAGTGTATCCCAACGCCCAATTAAAAATTATGGCGTGGGTCTTATTGCTCCCCCAAAACCCACAAACAATTAGATAAATTCCCGTACCCGTATAGAGGGCGATGGTATAGAGAACCGTTTCCCGGTCTGCTTTCATTGCCGCTTCAGGGGAAGCGTAACCGGGTCCACAACAAGCATGGCTCATAGGACAACGTTGTAATTCTTGATTTTTGATTTTATCCGAATATTTGGCGCTAATTTTTCGCCCGATCTGCGATGATGGGCTTTTGCACGATGACGTGTAAGGTGTATAATTTTTACTTATGAGTACTGCTACCCATGATATTGTTGCCAAACTCTGGAATCTCTGCAATATCCTCAAAGACGACGGAGTAACCTACCATCAGTACGTGATCGAACTGACGTACCTGCTGTTTCTGAAGATGGCAAAGGAAACCAGCACCGAGCGTCAACTTCCGGAGGGTTATCGCTGGGATGATCTAGAGGGACAAACAGAGAAGCCCTTGGAATTCTATAAGGGGCTGTTGAGCTATTTAGGCAGTCACGGCTCTACGTTGGTTAAAGAAATTTTTACCGATGCCCATTCTTCTATTAAAAAGGACACGACACTTTCCACCCTAGTCACTGAGATTGACAAGCTTGACTGGTACAGTGCCAAGCGAGAAGGACTGGGTGATATCTACGAAGGGTTGTTAGAGAAAAACGCGAATGAAAAGAAGGCTGGGGCTGGGCAGTATTTTACTCCCCGTCCACTCATTGACAGTATGGTGCGTGTGATGCGTCCTACCCTGGATGATATTATTCAAGACCCTGCGGCGGGTACAGGTGGATTCTTAATCGCTGCCAATCGCTATATCCGAGAACATAGTAATCCGAATAGTTGGACTAACAAACAAAACAACAAATATCACGGCAATACTTTTTATGGCATGGAGCATGTCCAAGACACCCATCGTCTGGCATTAATGAATTTGATCCTCCATGGGCTAGATTCTGCTCCCCAAGGTGCAGGCATACATTATGGTGATACGCTTTCACCGGATGGACAAGCCTTACCGCCAGCGACGCTGATTCTCACCAATCCGCCATTTGGTAGCAAAAAAGGTGGAGGCTTACCCAACCGTTCAGATTTTGAGTTTCCCACCAGCAATAAACAATTTTGGGGAGCATCCCATTTTGGAAAAGAGAGAAAAGCTATTCGCGATTTATGATCGCGAATAATTGCTCAACCTAAATATTTAGATATCTTCTTGCTCAGAGTCAAAAGAAATATCTAGTAAGCTATTTTTAAGAGAATCAATGGTTTTTTGTAATTCGGACACTATCGTTCTTCTGGCGACAGACATCACAGAAGCGACATGGGCTTCACTTCCAGCCTTGCCTAAATGCTTATATTTACTTAACTAACGAGTTATTCTTTCCAGCTTATCTTGTTGTGACTTCCTGGAAACCCTTCTGCCCATTTTTTTATCTCCATGACGATATATTCGCCATTCTAACTCGCGAATCTATCAAAAATGGACGGTATTTCAAGTCCTTATATCAATTCTCTGTAAAGATGCGCTTAATAATTAGGAGAATTGGTATTAAATAGCCAGTTGACCGTTTAAATAAGCACAACGAAGTTGTAAAATGTTAGCCACGTTCTTTTTGAGCCACTGGGCGCCAGTTATTTTAACACGATGGCTGATTTGTTTGACGGCTGATTCCACCGCTCCGCTGCCAATTGAACAAATTTGCTCTTGTTGATAAGATTGATAATTGATTAACCTTTGACGGTGCTTGTTCAGATAGCCAATAAAATTGTTTCCTCCTAGAATTTGAGCTGACTTCAACAACTTTATCGCCTCGGATGCCTGTCCCGTCCACAGGTCAGCTTCTAACTGGTCTTTGATAGATTTTTTTGTTTCTATTTTATGTAGGTTTTCGGTCAGGTGATACCAGTCTAAAATTTCGATTCTATCCTTATTCTCCCCAATTTCAGCAAATATGTTCCATATCCCATCATGTCCATCCCCTAAGCAGTACAAGGGTGAGGTTAATGTTTGACTATTTATCCAATCCGTTAAAGATAGATTATCTTGAAAGAAAGCTCCGTAATAAATCCCGTAGGTAGCGAGCTGTTTTATATTCTTGCCAAAAACTCGGTTCTCCTTTGTCTTCCGTCCTCAAGCGAATTTTTCCGCCATCAACACTTATCTCAGATAACCCTTGTTTTAGATCAGGAAGTGGTAATTCAATTTGGTTCACTTTTCGATGCTGAGTTGAGTGACCAACTTTTAGCCCCGTTAACAGATATAAGTCACTCTCGGCATTTTGAAGGTGAAAAACTTGAAACCTAAGTATAGCAAGGCTCACAGTTTTAAAATTGCCACAACCTATTTGGGATTGCTATCTTATCTGTTGTAAGTCTTCGCGATCGCTCTTCACTGGTAATAGGCACGAGAGTGGCTGGAATCCCTGCTCAATCAAGGTGGAGAGCGATTCATCCCTGAGGGGGTGACAAGGGACTTGAGGGTACTACTGGGTGTAGGGTGTAGGGTGTAGGGAAAAATTGACGCTTCGACTCCGCGAGGGCGTCAAACTTTACTCAGGGAGTCTCCAAAAACTCTATTGTTTATTCATTTTGACCCTGAAGTCCTTCCAGTTGACGGCGTTGGCTCGCCAGAAAGAGCGCTCACTCCTTACCCTATCTCCTCTTTTGGGCTTTTGTTTTTCTCTAATATTTTCCCCACACCCCACACCCCATACCCCACACCCTATACCCCACACCCTGCCTACCTTTGACGCGAGCTTGTCACCCCTTCAGGATTCATCCTCTTCCCCATCCCCAATTCGGTCACACAACGAGAGCCAACATCATCATTTTAATTCGCGATTAACAATCGCGAATTAAAAAAAATACTCTTCCCGCCTATTTGCCAAAATGGGATGCTCCCTCTAAATCCCCATTGGAGCGTAGATTACCTGAAACTCCTCACTCGTGTAATGAGCGAGAATTCGGGTGAGTCGGAAGAACAACAAACAAGCCAAATTCTCATGTCAACTCATGATCCTTTGGTCATCGCAAGCCTATTTAAAGAGCAAATTCACCTTCTGAAACGGGATTGGCAAACAGGTGCTTGTAAATGGGATCAGCCAACTGTTAATCCGCGCGGACTTGGATTCACTGGCATCCTTACGAGTGAGATGTTTGGGATGCGGAGTGATCTGGATGAGGAAACACTTGCTGACCTAGATACAAAGGTGCGTCTAGTTGCTAAGGAAGATTCTCTAACTCCAGAGGAAGCTAGAGAACTTGAAGAAGTCAACAAACGTTTAGAAGATGCGGGATTTCAAAAGGCTTTCAGTGATCCATACTATGCAGCTTTTATCCGTGCCTGGAGTCGTAGATACAGTGACTTGATGAGTGGTACTCGATTCCTCAGTCCAGATCAACGAGAAGAGGTTGATCAGATTGCTGGTGAAATTCTCGAAGAAGTCTTAGCCGAATTGCAGGCAGAGGTCGCTAACTAATGCGCTGGGTTGATATCGATCAATTAGAGCTTCCCGATGGATGGCAGGTACGAGCTGATAAAGCTCTTAATGAGCTACGACAAGAAATAGAACGTGCGGAACAAGAAGCTCGCTCCACTGGCAAAGACATTCGTGTCGCAAGAAGGCAGGCAATTTCGGAAGGATTAGATAAGGGGTCACGCAAACAAATTTGGCGGGATTTAGCTCCTTGTTTAGCGAAACTCCGTAAGAGCAAATGTTGGTATTCAGAGAGCTTAAATCCAGGTTCTAATAAGGATGTTGATCACTTTCGTCCTAAAAATCGAGTGCGTGAAGATCCTGACCACGAAGGCTATTGGTGGCTTGCATTTGATTGGCGTAACTATCGCTACTCTTGTCAATGGTGCAATCAGCGTCGTGTTGGTACAGCAAACAGTACAGAGGGAGGAAAGTGGGATCACTTTCCTGTTTCTGGAACTTTCAGAGCTAGGCAAGAAGGAGACGATTTTGAAATGGAAGACGTTGATCTTCTTGATCCAATCGACCCAGAGGACTGGAAGCTACTCACTTTTCGCCCTAATGGTCAGCCTACTCCTGCACAACCTCCGGGTACAAGAGAGCATAAAAGAGCGGAGATTTCTATTCATATCTATCATCTTCATCACCAAGAATTCGTCCGTGAGCGCAAAAGTTTGGCTACAAGAATTCGTTCGTTGATACAAGATATGGAAATTTTATATTCAAAAATAACAGATCGTACAATGAAAAAACTTTATATAGGTAGACTAACAGAACTCTTACGGCTTATTGATCGAGACTCTGAATATTCGTCAGCAGCCTTAGCTTATGCAAGGTTTGAAGTTTACAAAATGGAACGTGGTCATCAGGTAAAGCGGGAATGGCTCGAAAAAATTTTGAATGACAGACCGCATTAGTTCCCCCGTTAAGGGCGCGATCGCTCTCCTTTACTCACCTGAACCTACTTCGGGCTGTTCGACAACGGTTTTGGGGTTAGCCTGATTTAACAAGAGTGAAGCCAACAGACAAATTGCCATAAGCTGTTGCTCTATTATCACAAGCTCTTTGTTTTTGTCAATGAATCAGTCTTGAAACCTACTGATTCATTTGCTCACAAGCGCCAATACTCACCCAGGTGCTGGCACCATCTGCCCAATGTTCTTTTTTCCAGATGGGAGCGTTATGTTTTAAAGTATCAATGGCATATTTACAGGCAGCGAAGGCTTCGGAACGATGGGGACAGCCGACGGCAACCAAGACGCTAATTTCACCAATTTGTAGGCGTCCGATGCGATGGTGAATGACGACACGATTGACGTCAGCCCACTTCCCTCGAATGTCTTGGGCAATGGTGGCAAAGACACGCAATGCCATGGGTTCGTAGGCTTGATATTCCAGTGACACAACGGGTTTGCCTTCGGTTTGGTTACGCACAGTGCCACTCATGACGACGACAGCACCATTGGCAGGATCATCGGCGAGGGTATAGACATCGGCGAGGGATAGGGGAGCAAAGGTTATGGCGAAGCTATCATTAGTTTGTGGTTTTTTGGGAGAGGCTATAGACATGGCGATTTTGCGGGTAGATGGAGAATATTTTCTTTTTAGCGCACAGGTGCAGGGAGATTCCAATATTGCTGCGATAGGCTCTAATTAAACAATTCCTCTTCCCTCCCCTTGTAGGAGAGGCGTCGGGAGAGGTTCGGGGAGGGGGAAAGGGGAGGGGTCAGACCCCTCAGTTAATGACTAGCAGTATCCTGAGCTGGCAAAGGATCTGCTGAGGGAGGAGTTTCACTCGAAATTACGATGACCAGAGGATGCCTTAAGCGATGCTAAGCATGATATAACCTTTTGAGGATAGTAGCACTCTGAAGGGCTGTGGTAAGTTTGGGGCAATCAATAATAACGCTGTAAACTAATTTAGCTGATCTCTTGCTGACCTATTGATAATTGTGTTTAACAATGACTAACCTATACGGCATCTCTTCCCATACTTATTCTCTTATGTCCAATCTGTTGTCTAACAGGTCTATTGCAGGGTTTTAATGGAAACCTATCTAAATCATCCAACCTTTGGTTTACTTTTTCGCGTTTGCATGGTTGAAGACAACCAGGAACTGTTCACTACCCTTTACGCCCAGCGTCTATTTTTTTTGGTGACGACAGGCTCGAATGGTTTGGCGTTTGAACCGATTAGTCGTTCAGATGCTCGCCATTTAGTGGAAAATCGTCTCCGCATTCTCCGTCGTATGGGTGCATCCAAAGATTTTGAGCAGCTTCAGAAAATTCATAAGCAAACATTCCAATGAGCAGTAGCGGTAGATTTTTGGATGATTCACCCTCTCTCGTGACTCCCTTATTGCTCATCTCACATCATGACAGGCTCAATTACAGAACGTATTGCTCAGATTCGCCAACAGCTACCGCCCGACGTGCGGTTAATTGCTGTGACTAAACGAGTATCGGTAGAGGCGATGCGCGAAGCCTATCAAGCTGGCGTGCGAGATTTTGGCGAGAGCCAAGTTCAAGAAGCGGCGGCTAAACAGGATGAACTGCAAGATTTGCCTGACATTACCTGGCATTTGATCGGACATCTTCAAAGCAATAAGGCAAAAAAAGCTTTAACTCAATTTCAGTGGATTCATTCCTGTGACAGCCTCAAGTTAGCCCAGCGACTGAATCAATTAGCTTGTGAGTTGGCTGTCAGTCCCCAAATCTGTCTCCAAGTCAAAATTATGCCTGATCCCCATAAATATGGTTGGACGATACCGGAATTGCTAGAGGCTTTACCTGAACTGGATCAGTGTAAGGCGTTGCAAATTCAGGGGTTAATGACGATTCCCCCCTTGGGATTGTCCCGCCAGGAAACTCTGGGTGTCTTTGAGCGGACTCGGGATCTGGCGAATGAAATTGGACAGCAAAATTGGTCGAATTTGCGAATGCATCAGCTTTCTATGGGAATGTCAGAGGATTACGCCCTAGCCATCCAAGCGGGGGCAACGATGGTACGACTCGGGCGAATTATTTTTGGTGAACGCGGGGATTAAGTCGGTGAGGAATGGAGTTATTAATTAGCATCATGAGTAAGCAACTGCTGTATAGTGCCAAAATAACTCTTATGATAAGTATTGTCTTGTAAGTAATCCCTGAGTGTTTTCACCGTTATGGGCATAGAACTACCCGTTTGATTAGAAGCGGGTGTATACTAAGGGCTTACTTTTGACAAGCTCCGGTGGTAGGAAATGTTAGGCGATCGCGGGGTAAGCTAGCCGTTTGCTTGAGGTTTTGGTCTCAACCCGCAAGAGTTAAAGACTGATACCTCAACGAGGGTCGATTTTAGCGTTTCCCGACAAACCCTAAAGTTGTGATGGAGAGTAGATCCAATGAACAATATTTTTAACAAGCTGCGAGATTTTGTGGTCGGTCCCAATGATCCCGAATATGAGTATGAATACGAGGACGTGGATGGAGAGACGTATCAAAATCTATATCAGCAAGAACCACCTATGCCAGCGCCTGCGGAGGAAGAACGTCCTCCTCGACGTCGGGTTCGGGAACGTCCCGTTGTAGGATCGGATTCAGGAATGGGAGCGGTAAATATGAACAATGTGATTGGTATGCCGGGAGCGGTTAACGGGATTTCGGAAGTCGCCGTGATTGAGCCGCGTTCGTTTGAAGAAATGCCCCAGGTGATTCAAGCCCTGAGAGAGCGCAAGTCTGTGGTTTTAAATTTAACCATGATGGACCCGGATCAAGCTCAACGGGCAGTGGATTTTGTCGCCGGCGGAACCTATGCGATCGACGGTCATCAAGAGCGTATTGGTGAGAGTATTTTCCTGTTTACACCAAGCTGTGTACAAGTAAGCACTCAATCGGGTGTCATTCACGAAGTTGCTGAACAAACTCGTGCGTCACGTTCAGCGCCTCCTCCCAGTTGGACGTCTGAGCCGGAACGTATGGCTCAGTAATTCAATTGAGATTGTCGAAAAGCGAATGTCCGTTCACTAAAGGAAGGGTGGGTGTCTATCAAACTTGGCATAATCGGCGGCGGGGTAATGGGAGAAGCGATCTTATCCCGCCTGATCGCACAGCAAGTTTATCGCCCTGATCAGGTGCTGGTTAGTGATCCCCAAGCCCAGCGACGAGAGGATTTAAGCCAGCGCTATGGGGTTAATGTAACCTCGGATAACGGCGTGGCGGCGGAAGCTGGCGAAGTTTTACTCTTGGCAATTAAACCTCAAGTGTTTAAGGTGGTAGCGAGTGGCTTGGTGTCAAACGATGACAATCATTCCCCAGCTTCCGAAAACCTGCCAGTGGTGATTTCGATTTTAGCGGGTGTGTCGTTAACGGAACTCGAAGCCGTATTTGAGCATCAGCCAGTCATTCGGGCGATGCCCAATACCCCAGCCACGGTGGGAGCAGGAATAACCGCGATCGCACCCGGAAAAAGCGTCACGGCTAACCATTTAGAACAAGCAAAAACCCTTTTGGGTGCAGTGGGTGAAGTGGTGGAGGTGTCGGAATCCTTAATGGATGCTGTTACTGGGTTATCGGGATCGGGACCGGCTTACGTGGCAGTGATGATTGAAGCCTTAGCCGACGGGGGTGTAGCTGCCGGACTCCCCAGAGCGATCGCGTCTAAATTAGCTCTGTCTACGGTATTGGGAACAGCACAACTGTTACAGGATAAACAACTCCATCCCGCTCAGCTTAAAGACCAAGTGACGAGTCCAGGTGGCACTACAATTGCGGGAGTGGCTGAATTAGAGCGTTCTGGTTTCCGTTCGGCGCTGATAGAAGCTGTAAAAGCCGCTTATCGGCGCTCTCAACAACTGGGTAAGTAGGTGGGGACAATTAAAGTTAACGGTGGGAATCGTCCTTAGTCATACTCGCTCCCTTGAGAAGCAAGCTACGTCATCCATCATTTATTCTATAGACGATGCTGCCAAAGTATTCTTGGATTATTCCCATCTATAACGAAGAAGAAACCCTCCAGGAAATGTATCGTCGGATCAGCGCTGTAGCCGATCGCATGGATGGGCTTGTAGAATTCATTTTAATTAATGATGGCAGTCGCGATCGCTCGTTACAGATTATCCGAGAACTGCACCAGCAAGACAAGCGAGTCTGTTATCTGAGTTTGGCACGTAACTTTGGGCATCAGATGGCGGTAACGGCAGGTCTGAATTTTGCCCGAGGTCAGGTTATTGTTGTCCTAGATGCGGATTTGCAAGATCCACCGGAGTTAATTCCAGATATGGTGGAAAAATGGCGGCAAGGTTATCAAGTGGTGTATGCTCAGCGCATTAAACGCCGAAACGAAAGTGTGTTTAAGCGCTTCACCGCTTATGTATTTTATCGTTTACTCAAGTCTCTAGCCGAGGTGGATATTCCCACAGATACGGGTGATTTTTGTTTAATGGATCGGCAAGTTGTAGATTTGCTCAATGCCATGCCTGAACAAAACCGCTACATTCGAGGCTTGCGATCGTGGGTGGGTTTTCGGCAGACTGCCATTCGGTTTGAACGTGATCCCCGTTTTGCTGGGGATGTAAAGTACACCTTTCGGAAATCCCTAGGGTTAGCCGTGAACAGTTTAGTCTCGTTCTCTAAAGTACCGTTACGATTATCCACCTATCTCGGATTACTGTCGGCGGCGTTAGCTCTATTCATGTCAGTGTTAGTCCTATACTGGCGTTTAGCCTCACCTAATTCTCCCTTAACAGGATTTGCCACGATCGCGATCGCGATTTTCTTTCTGGGATCAGTTCAGCTCATCAGTATTGGCATATTAGGCGAATATATTGGACGAATTTATGAAGAGGTCAAAGCCAGACCCCTTTACACCCTAGCAGAAGTGGGTGGTTTCCCTGATCACTCTAGATCCCAAATCCGTTAATTTTGTCAACACTCTAGACTCAACAAACATTTAAATTGAGTATGCCCAAAAAGCATAACTATAACGTTAGGTTATCTAAAAATCCTTGGCATCTCTTAATTATTGTATTATTAGTTCTCGGTATATTCTTTCGATTTGCAAACCTGGAACAAAAACCCTATTGGGGTGATGAAAGCCTCACATCACAACGAATTTCTGGTTATACCGATGAAGATTTTCAGGCAATAGTTTTACAAGGCGAGGAAATGAAGGTAGTCGAAATCCAAGACTATCAACGTCCCAGTCCAAAAAGAGGCTTAATGGATGCCATAAATGCTTTTGTGAAACATGGCGAACATCCACCCATCTATTACTTGATGGCGCGATTTTGGATGCAGTTATTTCAAAATATCGTGACTACACCCAGAAGTTTGTCGGCTGTTATTAGCGTGGTGGCAATGCCTTGCATATATTTACTGTGTTGGGAACTATTTGAGTCGTCATTAATTGGATGGGTTGCCATCGGACTTCTGGCGATTTCTCCCCTTCAGATACTCTATGCCCAAGAAGCACGGCAGTACAGCCTCTGGACAGTGACTATATTATTATCAAGCTGGGCATTGCTGCGAGCCATGCGTCTCCACAGTAAACTGAACTGGGGAGTTTATGCGGTAACTCTGGCACTGGGATTCTATACGCATCTGATTTCTGTAATCGTTGCGATTGGACATGGCATCTACGTGGTTGTCCATGAAAGCTTCCGATTTAGTAAAACGCTGATCGCTTACTTGCTGGCATCTTTGGCAGGGTGCTTACTTTTTCTCCCTTGGATTGGGGTGATGATCGCTGATTCACAAGTCGAAAATCCATCTCCAGGCTGGAGCAAAACACCTACACCACTGCCATCTTTAGTTCAAAGTTGGCTGGTGAATATTAGTCACATTTTTGTCGATTTAAATGATAGTTTTGTTTATGGGAAATTATGGATTTATGCCCTGACATCCATTCTCGTCTTATACGCTATTTACTTTTTATGTAATCACACACCCAAGCGGGTTTGGCTGTTTGTCTGTCTATTAATCGCAGTCCCCGCGTTATTTTTAATACTACCGGACTTATTAGGGGGAGGAAGACGCTCGACTCCGCTGCGATATTTTATCCCGTCTTCTTTGGGTATTCAGATAGCAGTTGCTTACCTAATTTCTAGTAAAATTAATCCGGGTGTAAATGTTAATAATTGGCAACAGAAGCTATGGCAGCTAATTATAGTTGTTATCGTTTCAAGTGGAGTTTTTTCTTGCGCCCTCATATCCCAATCAGATACATGGTGGACGAAAGGTCGAGAATACTATCATACTGAGGTGGCTAAGATTGTTAATCCAACAGACCAGCCCCTGGTTATAGCAACATGGTTCGATATCCGTACTCTCAGTCATTCACTGGCTCCCCATGTTGTTCTGCAAGATATTCGCCCGCTGCAAGAGGTTAATTCTGTAGGCAAGGGTTTCAGTAATGTATTCGTGTACCAGTCTAAAGCAGCATTGGACTATTTACTTGAAGAAAATCCCAACTATAAAATAGACAAAACCTGGAAATGGAAACGGCAAACAACCCCGGTTAATACAACTCAAACGACTCTATGGAAATTAAAGATTGGAGAGGAAAATTATTAACTAAACCATGAATTTACCTTTTACTCATGCTAACCGCAAAACAGCACAGATTCATGCTGCTGTAGTCTTTGTCAGTGTAATCACAGTCATTGCATCGCTGACTCTACTGATAGTTTTGGCTCATACAGTGGCGACGACAACGATTCCCTTCGATAGCGATGAAGCTGAACACGCGGTTGATGGTTGGCAAGTTTACCATAGCCTAATTAGGCTTAATTTAGGAGACTTGTTCCAAGCGATTACCAGCCAGTCCTTCTACCCATTTATCAACTCCTTATTCGTTGCGATCGCATACCTGTTGGCTGGAGCTAGTGTTGTCTCCAGTCGTATACCATCAGTATTACTCTTCGCACTTACAGTGTTTGGCTTAGGCTGGCTCACCTGGAGGATTGCTCAACGACAAGAAGACGCCGTGAACCCAGCCGATCAATGGTTTCCCTGGACAGGTGCTATTTTCGCGATCGCCCTCGCTATTACCAGCCCGATTTTTGTCACCAATGCCGTCCTTTGTATGCTGGAAATGACGGGTGCGATGCTAGCCGTTCTGCTAATACTGATTGGGGATCAGATTGATCAAATCCGCCACCAACGTTCACGCCTGATCGGGATTGCGATCGCGGCTTTCGTAGTCATGGCAATTGTGTTAACCAAATACTCCTTTGGCTTATTCTACATACCTGGACTACTCGCCGCCTTAGTCACCGCCACCAAACCTGGGAAATTGGGTCGTCAAGTCTGGCTAGAAACAACTGTAGTCCTGGGTATCTACGCCGCTGTCTTGCTTTTATGGATTCTGGTCACGGATCGAGCAACAATGTGGATGTTCTTTACCAATCACCCCAGCTACGTGGACGTTTGGTCGGTCGAGAATTTTCTCTACTATCCTATTGTCTGGCTTAACGAATACTCAACCAAAAAGCCAGTCGGACTTCTTTCCCTCACCTTCGCCGTCATCGGCGCTGTTCGCTATTGGAAACATCTACCGGTGCGGATTGGGGTTTGGTCTGTTTTGGCTGCAACCGTCGTACTCGGGATTTCAACGACCAACTCTCAACGACATATACTGGTTATCGCACCTGTAATCTGGATGCTGGCTGGACTTGGACTCGTCAAGGTATTGCAATGGCTTGGTCATAGAACACAGACTCGCCCCTTCGTTGTCGGTACAATCGGATTGATTTGGGCTTTACTGATTGTTTGTGCCATAGAACCTGCTTTACAGCTACACGCTCGATTGATAAAAGTGTTTGAAGGGTTACCCGTCTATGCCGAAATGCAGGAGTTCGGACTGCAAGAGGTTGACCTAAATCAACCTGTTCTGCTACTCGGATTCAATACTGATCAATATAATTTATTGGCTATTCGCTGGCGTGCCGCCGTACTTTCTGGCAAACGCTTAGAGGATCTCAACATTGATCAGTTTCCCTTTGAACAGCGTGAAATTTATCTGCGACGCACAGGTCGCAAGCCTCAGAAAGTTAGCGTTGATCCCAGTTTTCCCCGCCAACCCTTGGATGCTATTCTCGATAGTGGCTATTACGCTTACATGATTGAGACTCGTAATCTGCAAGAGCAATCCAGCATTCTCTATTCTGAGCAACATTCACTGGTTAATTATCCTATGGTTGCCCAGCAATTCTATCCCTGGTTAGTCACTGTTTACAAGATAGAAAATTAAGACTATTGGTTTAATTCGTGAACGGAATCATCAATATGCTGGCTGGCTTACCTTTACTCTCATTATTGCTTTTATTTCTAATTTTCCAGTCTCCCGGTCAAGACTGGCGGCGTTCTGTTTTATCCGCAGCGATTGTTTGGGGAATTTTGATCACGGTATTTACTGAAACGTTAAGTCTATTTAGAGTCTTGACATTTAGTTCAGTGTTGGTCTTGTGGCTGATTACAGATATCGCACTCTTGTTTATCTATTATCGACTGGTTAAGAGAGGAAAGCGATCGCTAAATTTCCCTGAACGCCCCAAACTCACCCCAGTCTCACTGGTTTTGCTGGGCGGTGTCGTCTGTATTGTGGCGACAGTTGGTTTAATTGCTGTGGTAGCGCCGCCGAATAATTGGGATTCTATGACCTATCATCTGGCGCGGGTAGTTCATTGGATACAAAATCGCAGTGTTGCCCATTATCCCACCTACTATTCGGCTCAATTAGTTCACCCCCCGTTTGCCGAATTTGTGATCATGCATCTACAGATTCTCAGTCGGGGCGATCGCTTGGCTAATTTGGTGCAATGGTTAAGTATGGTTGGCAGCATTATTGGCGTATCCCTAATTGCTAAACAACTGGGTGCCGATCAACGGGGACAAATTTTTGCGGCGATTTTCTGTGCTACGATTCCCATGGGAATTTTGCAAGCGTCCAGCACTCAAAATGATTATGCTGTCGCTTTTTGGCTAGTTTGTCTAGCTCATTATATTCTGTTGGCATTGCCCGAAAAAAAGATTCCGCTTCCCTTAGTCCTCAGTATTGGCGCTAGCTTAGGCTTGGCTGTTTTTACCAAGAGTTCAGGCTATATCTATGCCTTTCCTTTAATGGTTTGGTTTTTCTTGGCGAAACTAAATCGCTTACGCTGGAAATTATGGAAACCAATAGGTATCATTACTCTTATATTTTTAAGCCTGAACTGGGGTCATTATTCACGTAACTTTGATTTGTATGGAAATCCCATATCGGTAGCCGAATATTCAGCCGACTATAAAATAGAAGTGTACAGCCTGCCGACATGGATCTCAAATATTATCAGGAATCTTTCTCTCCATGTTGATATCGTTAGATACCTAGGACTACAGGATTTTATTACGCCGATTACGGGGATTAGCCATAAATTAATCAGTATAATCCATTCCGTTTTGGGCATTGACATGAATGATCCGCGAACCACCTGGCCCCTAAACTCCTATGCAGTTCCGGGTCTATCATTTGATGAAAATGTTGCCGGAAATCCCCTGCATCTATTACTCATTGCTTTAGCGATTATAGTTTTTGTGTTTAACAAGGAATTGAGGGTAAAAAACAATGTAATCGGTTATGTATTGGCATTAATTGGTGGCTTCTTACTCCTTTGTTGGATGCTGAAAATACAACCTTATCAAAGTCGCCATCATCTTTCGCTATTTGTCCTATTTTCGTCTTTTGTCGGTTTAGTTTTTAACAAAAGCTGGAATCGTCATGTTCTAATGATTCTGGCTGTGATTACGCTCGTAGCATCAATTCCCTTTATGGTTAATAATAAATACCGACCGATTGCTGCCGAGCAAAATATATTTAATACCAGCCGCAATGAACTGTACTTTGCTAATCGTAAATATCTCAAAGAACCCTATTTCGCGACCGCTGATTTTCTCAAAAAACAAAACTGTGAAACGATTGGGTTATCTTTAGGAGGTACAGCCGTACCATCGGGGACGTATTGGGAATATCCATTTTGGATACTTTTGCAGGAAAACAATTCTAAAACTATTCAGGTTCAGCATATTTTACATCCGGATAATCGCTCGAATGTCAAATCTAAGATATATCCCCACAATAATTTTAATCCCTGTGCCATTATTGCGGTTAGAAGTAGTAAAGAGGAACCCGTTAAAGAAATGGTGGTTCAGAGTAGCACTTATGTCAGCGCTTGGTCAGCTAACTCGGATCAGATAAATGTGTTAATTAAATAAAGATAGGGGAGAATGTGAAAGAATTAGATTGACCGCTGAGGCTGATATTTTCCTGGAAAGAAGGGCAGGTTGTATTGAAGATTTATTGGTGAATATCTGAATTTAGGGGCTAAACCCGCCCCGACAATTTACCCAAGACTTATGAGTGATGACTGGCTCGATACTCTAGGGCATAGTAGTATCAAGATGAGTGTTTCCTGATCTTTTCCAGATATCCCGTGATTACCAACTCCGTTGACGCCATTCTGAACCGCGCCTTAGCTGGTGAAGACATTTCTCCAGAGGAAGGTGTGATTCTCCTCCAGCAAACTGAACCGACTGCTGTGGCGGCGATTCAGGAAACGGCTGACCAATTGCGCCATCACCAAGCAGGCGATCGCGTCACCTACGTGATTAACCGTAATATCAACTTTACCAATATTTGTACTCAGCACTGTAGTTTCTGTGCCTTTCGTCGCGATGGGGGTACAGAGGGGGCGTATTGGCTAGATTGGGGGCAAATTCTGGAAAAGACAGAGGATGCAGTACAACGGGGGGCGACAGAAATTTGTATGCAGGGGGGATTGAACCCGGAAGCCACTATTAATGGTGCGGCTTTACCCTATTATCTGGAATTGGTGAAAACGATTAAGCAAGCATTTCCTCAATTACATCTCCATGCGTTCTCTCCCCAGGAAGTCCAATTTATCGCTGAACAAGATGGATTGAGTTACGCTGAGGTCATTGCTGAACTGCAAAAGGCTGGGGTTGGTTCCATGCCTGGAACGGCGGCTGAGGTTTTAGATGACGAAGTGCGGCGCATCCTTTGTCCGGAAAAGACAAATACAACAACCTGGTTAGACATTGTGGGAACGGCGCATCGATTGGGAATGCCAACAACTAGCACAATGCTTTCCGGTCATATTGAAACGAACCAACAGCAGATGGGGCATTTAGCCAAGCTGCGATCGCTTCAGCAACGAACTCGCGCTCAAGGCTACTCCGGCTATATCACAGAGTTTATTCTACTGCCTTTTGTTGGTCAAGATGCCCCTAAACCGTTGCGTCAGCGTGTGGGGCGAGATCAACCGATTCTCCAAGATGCCCTATTATTAACGGCGGTGACGCGAATTTTCCTGGGTAATTGGATTTCCAACCATCAACCAAGCTGGGTGAAATTGGGTTTGGCTGGTGCGAAGGAAGCTCTCAGATGGGGCTGTAATGACATTGGCGGCACGTTAATGGAAGAACATATCACCACCATGGCAGGCGCTCAAGGGGGAACCTGTATGGAAGTCGAGACTCTCCAGAAAGCGATTCATTCGCTAGGGCGTTCTTATCAGCAACGAGATACCCTTTATCGACCGATACTACAGCAGGTTTCAGATACTGTAGGGGCTCACGTCTGTCATTGATGTCAACTTAAGCTCAAAAGCAGGGGTTAGCGGAGTAGCGTATTGTAATTGGTCGGTTGGGTTAGCGCATGTTACCCAATAGAATATAGGGCTAAAGCCCTTACTACAAGCCGACGCGATCGCATTATGTATGATTGAACTGAATTACTGGGAAATCGCCACTGATTCAGGTTGTTTAGATAAGCGCCCATCTTCCATATAAATAATCCGATCCGCAATATCCAAAATGCGATTATCGTGAGTTACAAGCAAGATTGTACACCCCTGTTGCTGGGCTAAATCATGCATAATATCAACCACATCTCGTCCTGATTTTTTATCCAAGGCGGCAGTGGGTTCATCAGCCAACACGATTTGGGGACGGCTGACAAGAGCGCGGGCGATCGCGACGCGCTGTTTTTGTCCACCTGATAGATCGGCTGGGTAATAATTAATTCGCTCTTCTAAACCCACCTGCTTGAGCATCTCCGCCGCCCGATGGTGGCGTTCTGGCTTGGAAAAAATGCCATGAACTTCTAACCCCATTTGCACGTTCTCAAGCGCCGTTAAGCTGCCGTGTAAGTTGTGGGCTTGGAAAATATAACCATTGTGTCGTCTTGCCTGTACCAAAATATTCTGGCTAGCTTGACAAAGTTCTTGTCCTAATACGTTTAGACTGCCTGACTGAGCCGATCGCAAGCCGCCTAATAAAGTCAGTAGCGTGGTTTTCCCCGATCCAGAAGGACCTGTCATAATCACAATCTCGCCAGCAAAAATCTCTAAATTGATGTCGAATAACACCTGCTTTTGCAGTTTCCCTGTGCCAAAGTAGTGGTTAAGTTGATGAATAGAAATTACGGGTTGATTAGTCATTTGCCATTCGTCATTCGTCATTTGTCAGGGAACAGTTAACAGGTAAGGTAGAGTTTTGAGTTAACTTCCCCATCTTCCCCATCTTCCCCATCTCCCCCTGCTTCCCCTGCTTTAAAAAATATCAGCCGGATCAGCCGCTTGGAGTCGGCGAGTCGCGATCGCACCTGATGCACCACACATGACAAATGTCAGCAGAAGCACAAAAATAGTCCGACTCAACGGCATTGCCAAAGGTAGGGCGGTTGCTGCGGCTGTCACTTGATAAGCCGCTAATGCGATCGCTAAACCGGGTATAAACCCTAACACCGATAGAATCAGTGCTTCTTCAAAAATTACCCCTAACAAATAAGTATTCCGATAACCCATAGCCTTGAACGTGGCATATTCTGCCAAGTGACTATTCACATCCGTCGAAAGCACTTGGTAGACAATCACCGTACCCACAATCAAGCCCATCACGGTACCTAAGCCAAAAACAAATCCAATCGGTGATCTTGATTGAATATAGGCGATCTCAAAATCTACATAACCCTGACTCGTCAGCACCTGCACATCTTCCGGTAACCGCGCTGCTAAAGCGTCTCTCACCTGTTCTGGCTCATACCCCGGATGCAGACGAATTAACCCCAAGCTTACCGATCCAGCATCCCGTTTGGGAAATAGCCGCAGAAAGTTTTGATCGCTGGTAATTAATGCGCCATCATCAGCAAAAGATGCACCAACTTGGAATAATCCGGCTATGGTTACGGTTCGCTGTCCAATTTCTGTGGTGGGTGACTCTCCCTGTTGAATCCGGGTAATCATGTCCTGGTATTCACCCCGCGAGGCTTGGTCAAATAAAACGGTATCGGGTAGCTGAATCATGTCGAGTTGCTGATTAACTTCAGGTAAATTAAAGGCAGGTCGATCCGGGTTTTGTCCGATCAGCAGCATCGATGTCTTCTTGCGAGTTTGGGGATTTCGCCATTGTACTGAGCCAAGGTACAATTCATCGGCAGAGGCGACTCCCGGCACGTCTTGAGCTTGGTAAAGTCGCCGTCGGGTAAAGGTTCGTAATTGTCCAAAGTTCTGAGCTTGCGTGCTAATTAAGACCAAATCGGCTTGTAGGGTGCGAGGATATTGGGTATTTGTTCTGTAAAGGGCAGCAGCAAATCCCAGTTGCATGAAAATAAGCACATCGGCAAAGGTAATACCTGCGATCGCGGTTAATAGCCGCATTCGGTCATGCTTAAGCTGAAGTAGCCCTAGGGGAGTGCGTTGTTGTAATGTTTTGATGAAGCCAAGCATGGTTTCTTATTAGGGGTTGCTGAATAAGGATTGTGGTGAGGGGAAGCTGGGGAAGCTGGAGATCTTTTGTAGGGGCGGGTTTTACAACTAACGTTTCATTTTCTCCCTGATATAACTAAACCCGCCCCGACCTAACCGTTCAATTATCACAAATGACGTAGCTTGCTTCTCGCTTCGCGAGTATGACAAATGACAAATTACTCGGTTTCAATCGTGACTGTAACTTGTAAGTTGCTTAATCCTGCCACTTTATGACTCAAGTTGGGATCAAGACGAATGTGAACTTCAACGACTTTGGCATCAATGTTGGCGGCGGGATCTTCATCAACAACCTGTTGTTGCTCGACTTGTAAGCCAATCCGCTCGACTGTACCCTGGAGTGAGTTAGGAATGACGGGTGATGTAATTGTGGCAGGTTGACCCTCCTGAACCTTGAGAATGTCACTTTGGTAAACTTCCGCGATCGCTTTCATCTGCTGAGTCTGCCCTAGAGTGACGATGCCCTGATCGGCTATTTTTTCGCCCGGATAGGTGTGAATTTTAATAATTTGACCTGCACGAGGCGATCGCACTTCGGCTTGCTCTAAATTGGCTTGGGCTTCGACAACAGTGGCTTTTGCTGATTGCACTTCTGCCTCGGCTGCTTCTAAGTCTACAGGACGCACCTCAGCGAGTCGATCCAGGGTGGCTTGTGCCTGTTGAATTTGCTCTTGACTGGTTGTCTCAATCCGCCCTAACTCCGCTTGAGCCTGCTGAACCTGTTGTTGAGCCGTGATGTAAGCCAGCCGCTTGGCATCCCGTTGAGAGGCGGAGACAGCACCCTGCTGATACAAGGATTCGTATCGCTCATATTCAAGACGAGCATTTTGTACTTCTGCCTCCAGCCGCTCCACCGCCGCCCGTTGAGCCGCCAAACTCCCAGTTCTATCTGCCTGAAGTCGGGCAATTTCAGCACGCTGGGCTTGCAGTTCACCCGTTTTGGCTCCAGCTTTTACCTGTGCCAGTTTTGCCTGAGCGACGCGAACCTGATTTTCGGCTTTTTGGAGAGATGCCTGTAAGCGATCGCGGTTATCTAAAATCGCAATAATCTGTCCGGTTTGGACGCGATCGCCTTCCTCAACCAATAGTTTCTCAATTCGGCTTGCCTGAGTTGAGGTTGACGCCGTGAGGTTAATCATTTCTCCGGCTGGCTCCAACCGCCCCAATGCTGTCACCGTTTTAATTTCAGGCACAACTGAGACTTCCGTTAGAGCCTCCCTCATCTGAGCCGCTCGAAATTGCCAGACTCCCCATCCTGTTCCAGCCAGCCCCAAAATTGCTACGCCGACAAACGCTAGCCAACGACGCGGTGATTTTGCCGATGCTGCCTGATGGTTCAACAGGTCTAAGGTCATGGACTTTCTCCCTCTCAGAGAAAAGCTTTATCTACATCTATATTTTACTAAACGGTTTAGTAATGTCAACTACACGGTTTAGTAAAATAACATGGATTGGGGCGGGTTTAGTTATCTCTGGGTCAGTGAAAAAATGATAGTCGTAAACCCCGCCCCTACAGACGTAGCTCAAAACTCAAATGGTGAATCGTTCAACTCAACCCAAGTCATCCAACCCCTCCAACCCGGAAAAACCCGATAAAGCCCAGGCGATTTTGGCAGGTGCTTTGCAAGTGTTTACCAAGCATGGATACACAGCAGCGAGCATGGATCGGATTGCATCAGCGGCAGGAGTGTCCAAACCCACGCTGTATAACTACTTTCAAGATAAACAGGGATTATTTGTCGCCTTAATCCACCAACTCACCCAAAACAACAGTCAGCTCATCCTCAATTTGCCCACTGAGCCGGACTTGCAAACGCCTCCTGAGCAGGTTCTGCGTCAAATGGCAATGGCGGTACTCGACGAGTTTGCGAACAATCCAGCGCTGTTAACCTTAATGCGGTTAATCATTGGCGAGTCTGAGCGATTTCCGGAATTAGCTCAAACCCATGTACGCGAAATTATAAAACCCTTAATGGAACGGCTGTCCTTGTACTTAGCCTCTCAACCCCAACTCAACTTGCCCGATCCCGTCGTCGCCGCCCGAATTTTTACAGGCTCTCTGGTTCATTACCTGATCATTCAAAACGTCATGCATGGTAGTGACATTTTACCCTTAGAGCGCGATCGCATGGTCAATGGTCTAATTCAGCTATTAACGGCTGGGGAAGCTGAGGGAGCAGTGTAGAGACGTGCCATGGCACGTCTGGGAGCTGGGGATGGGGAAGCTGAGGGAGCTGGTTAGTTATTTTTGCCGGGATGCACTAGATGCTGCTGATTGCTTGTGTCAAGCTTGATTGAGATGCTCTAATCTTGACCTAGTTTGCCAACCTCACAGATAAGCGATTATTCTGCCTATGGTGACTCTACTCAATGTAAGCAAAATAATTTTTTTTAGACTAAAGACCCAACTTTAAACTTATGCCAACGTTTCGTGATTTTGTAGCTCTAGGTGTGGGGACTGCGATCGCTCTGATCTATACAAAACCAAGCGCCTCTCAAGATTTACCGTCGCCGCTTAGCTTTCAACGTCAAGCCCCGACTCATCAACGTGATCGGGTAACCCAGAGAGGATTGACAGACGTGGCTCCCCCATCGACTGAAGAGAACTTACTCGTTGATGCGGATGATGACCGACCAAAGGTAGAGGACACAGAGCAGATACCAGAAGGGATTGATCGCGATGCCTTCAGCACGAGCTTAGGCGCGATCAAAAGGGAGCAAGGGCTTCATTCCCCCCGGAATAGGACAGAGGAATCAACCTATGCTCAGACAAGTGAGTCCTTGAACTCTACAAGTGAACCCATAACCTCTGAGACTGAACATTTCCCCAATTCCACAGAACTGGCTCAAGACTCTAAGCAACTCGTTACCCAACAGCCAGAGAATTCGATTGGTCAAACCCCTGAATCCATTCCCTCCCTTCCCACGCTAGAGGAACCCGAAACAGAAACACCTTCACCCGACTTTCTCACACCAGAGATCGAATCTGTGCCGATACCGTCTACCACTCCTGATTTACCGATATCAGAATTGCTCAATCCCAGTGCTAATCCATTGCTGTTTCCCACCGAAGTTGAAGAAGTCCAAGTGCAAACGACTCAGCCAATTACCCTAGAACAGGCAATAGAATTGGCACGGCGTAACAATCAAGAGTTACAAATCGCTAGACTTCAGTTAGAACGAACGGAGTTTGCGCTGCAAGAAGCCCTAGCTGCCGAATTTCCATCGATTAGTGCCATTGCCGAATTTATCCGAACCGAGTCGGAAACAGGAGGTCAGCAAGGTTTTTTACAAGAGCTACTGGGTCAGACGAATCGGACAATCACATCGACAAACTTTGATACCAGACTGGAATTAAATTATGCAGCTTATACGGCTGGGCGTCGTCCTGCGGCTATTCAAGCTGCCGAACAACAGGTACGCTTCCAACAACTGGGTGTAGAAAGCATCCTGGCAGATTTACGACTAAATGTCACTAGGACTTACTACGATTTGCAACAGGCAGATGCCGAAGTCGAAATTAGCCAAGCGGCGGTTAATGATGCGGCTCGCAGTCTACGGGATGCCCAGTTACTCGAACAAGCTGGCTTAGGAACTCGATTTGAAGTGTTGCAGGCGCAGGTAGAACTCGCCAATAATAATCAAGCGTTAACCAACGCCATCAGTCAGCAACGCATTGCCCGCCGCCAAATTGCACAATTGTTGAGTTTGGATCAGCAGGTGGGAATTTCTGCGGCTGATCCCATAGATGTGGCAGGGGACTGGGAACTTTCCCTAGAAGAAAGCATTATTTTAGCCCTGAAAAACCGGGCGGAGTTAGAACAGCAACTGGCACAACGCAATATCAATGAACAACAACGGCGCATTGCTCTAGCGGACAATAAACCCCAGGTGAATCTGTTTGCCCAATATAATATTTCCACCCAGTTGGATGATAGTGATGGTCCGACAGATGGCTTAACGTTAGGAGCGCGGCTCCAGTGGAATTTCTTTGATGGGGGAGCCGCAAAAGCCAGAGCCAGACAAGCCGAAGCGGATGTGGCGATCGCGGAATCCAATTTTGCCAATGAGCGTGACCAAATTCGCCTTGAGGTTGAACAAGCTTTTTTCCAGTTAACAGCTAGCCAGGAGAATATTCAAACGGCATCTTTTGCCCTAGAACAAGCACAAGAAAGCTTACGATTGGCACGGTTACGATTTGGCGCTGGGGTTGGTACTCAAACTGATGTAATTAATCAGCAAACAGCATTAACTCGCTCCAGAGTCAACTTATTGACGGCAATACTAGACTACAACCGAGCGCTAGCCACCCTGCAACGTGCTATTAGTAATCTGCCCAATAGTATTCTTTTTGATGTGCCGTAGTCGTCATTCGTCATTCGTCATTCGTCATTCGTCATTTGTCATTCGTCATTTGTAAATTTTATTCCCTATCTCCCCCAGCTCCCCCAGCTCCCCCAGCTCCCCCAGCTTCCCCAGCTCCCTCTAGGGAACAATTTCGGTGACGACGCGATCGCTCGATCCACTCCTGACGATCATGCTCTGATCCTGTAATTTACCCACGGCTGTGGCTCCGGTGACATTAAAGGGGGGATCAACTTGTTTATAAATCACATTTCCTGACGCCTGCATATTCTGAGTGGGAATGTCCCACCTAACCTGATTGGCGTAGAGTTCGGCTTGATTGCGACTACCCACACCTTGGACACCCCCCTTTAAATTGGCGACTTCGCTCTCTAAATCTACCTGTCCCTGATTCGCCGTAATCACCACTTTCTCCTCCTGATGGACAATCTGAACAGGCTGATTTGAGCGGACTGTTTCCGCCTTGACATCCCAGATTGCCTCATTGCTGGATATTAAAATTGGGGGATCAATCGATGTAAGCTGAACATCTTTTTTTAGGATCGCGACTTTGGTTTTGAGGTTATAGTCCGTCTGGTTAGCGACTACGCGATCGGTCACAGTGTTATCCTTGTACCGTTCCGTTTGAGTCCGTTGATCCCCAATTAACTTTTGCCCTTTGATTTGCCAAAGTAACTGCTCTGTTTTCAGTTGCACATTGGGATCTTTCGAGATTGCTTGAACCGAGCCTTTCAGTTCCATTTGCTCTTGGCGTGTTAAATACTGTCCTTCATTAGCTGTGACCTCGATTTGTTCAGGATGGCGTCCCTCTAAGTTTCGGCGTACCACTAACAACTCATCCTGGGGTAACCATTCCAACTCCTCACCCTTGAAAACCGCGCCATTTCGGGTATCGGTCGCCGTAATATCTCCTCGCAGAAAGATTTGTTTCCCATCTTCCCGAACTTCCCCACTCTTGGCTGATACTTTTAAAATAACCTTTCCATCCTGAAATAAATCACCGATGGGCTGTTCAACTTTAGCTATTTTTTTGTCTTTAGTATAGGTTGCTTGGTTAGCTTTTACCCGCCATAAAGGACGACCTTGTTCATCAGCTTGCTCCAAGGTGACATTGTTGAATACAAGAGATCCTTCAATATCGGTAGACTCTGTATCTTGTTGAATTTTCTTGACAGTTTGACTGTCAGTCTGACAACCGAAGAGTGGAGCATAAGCCAATAGACAGAGGCTCACCGCAAAACATCGTTTCCAACTCAAAATCATTGGAGCTAGCTTCGTGAAATTTTGATAATGAGTCATTAGTCCTTATCGCTAAAAACTTAGGACTAATGACTCATAACTCATGAATTCAAATTCGGGTATTCGTAGCGATCAAGATGATCGCATTACCAGAATTTCGCCATTGCCATTATTGACAATAACGTTTCAATGACGAACAGCTTAATGACCCATGGAAGGATCTCCGGGATCATCCATCATACCAATACCGGATAAAGGACGATAGGTATAGTTTTGTCGCGGAGATTTGCGGATACTTTCTTGAATCTGATCCAGATCAATATACCGATCCGCTACATTAATCAGACTATCGCTAGTCATCGAACGTAAACTAACCACCTCAACCCGCACTCCTCGGTAACTGACAGCATCTACCGCATAAGCTAGATCACCATCACCACTGACGAGAATAGCAGTATCATAAGACCCCACTAATGCCATCATATCGACAGCAATTTCCACATCTAGATTCGCTTTTTTTGAGCCATCGGGTAACTGCACTAAATCCTTAGCAATGACCCGGTATCCATTACGGCGCATCCACAGCAAAAACCCTTGCTGCTTTTCATTGGTGCGATCAACCCCGGTGTAAAAGAAGGATCGCAGCAATCGTGAACCAGCCGTTAAACGAACCAACAGTTTGGTGTAATCGATTTCAATGCCTAATTGCAAAGCTGCATAAAACAGATTCGAGCCATCAATAAATATGGCAACTCGACCGCGATTTTCTAAAACTTGTTCAGGTGTAAAAATGGGATCGGTACTAAAATTATTCAACATGATTTTTATGCCTCAGTTTTTTATGCAAGAAATAGATGCCTCCTTCCCAACCATCTTCTCGTTTAGTCAGCCGTCAGAGTGATTTTGGCTGAAAACGACGGAACACTATTAGGCTTCCATCGCCCAAAAACAAGTGGGGATCTCCTTTAGCGATGATTCGCTAACCTTCCCCAATGCCGAGGAATGACTGATGTTGCACGATCTTAAATGAGAGTTTTTTGGTTAAAGTCACTGGGATAGACAGGTTTTTGGTAGATATCGATGTTTATTGGGGATAGTCAGCACGAGTAGACAAGCTGTTAGTCTAACTGATTCCCCGATACTGTACAAGACCTGCACAGTTAGAGTAGTGTTTCCGTATCTTGGACGAACTGCCAAACTCTTGTTTGACAAGGATTTGGTTAAATGAGTTAAGGGAATTAATTCCCAAAATAATGGTTTTGCCGACTTGCCTCAAGGCGAGGACAGTCTCCATATTAACCATGCGATCGCTTAACCATTGCTCGATAGATTCTAGACCATGATCTGTCCTCCTGTATGTGTGGATACTCTCTACCCTAGCCTCTTGGTAATCGGGACTCCTCTTCCCTAGGCTTCGGCACAGGAAGTCCCTGAGTTTTTGGGCTACGTTGCTTTTAACGGTCAATGTGTTTCTTTGAGTCCGGTTAGAAGTCATCGATTGTTTACAAAAACGCCCTCCCTTACTTGGTTGTCATGGTATATATAGTTGGATTTACTTAGCATTTTGCCTAAAAAAAGTATTAAACACTACAAAACATTAACAAACTTTACTAAATTTTGTTTAAAAATGCTTGAACTAACTAAAAAAAAGGAGTTATTTCTCAATATAAGGAATTATTTCGTTAAATTTAGGAGAGTGCAAGCTCATCTCTAGGTTGAATAGCAGGTCAACGGAACTGAGATTAAGTTAAGGCAGCAGCAGAGGTAAGTCTTGGCAATTTGCCGTCTATCCATATAATAGCGATTTTGTCAACTCCTGTTGTTGAATGGGGGCTAAGACTACTCCGATCAGCTGCCCCAGCTCCCTAATTGTTCCCCTCTTTCCCACCATTTCAATCATCCCCACCTTCAGAATATTTGCCAGTCAGCCGTATTACCGCTTATTGTAAAGAAAGATTAAATAACTATCCCTAAGGGTTGTGTCAAGACTAATCGATACAGATCTCAGCTTTAGCCGAGAAAGCCCCTAGGGGGGAAATTGTCTAGTATAAGCGAAGGCTACCTAAAGTCAATGATGCCAGAGCTAAAAAGTCATCCTTATTTTCTGACACCGCGATCGCCCAATCCGGATTATCCCTTGTTCGTCTATTTATCGGGGATGGATGGAACAGGTCAGCTCTTGCGATCGCAGATACCCAACTTAGCCGCAGCGTTTGATGTTCGGTGTTTGGTCATTCCTCCCCACTATTTGAGTAACTGGCAAGACTTAGCCAATCAGGTGGCTAGCTTAATTGCCACAGAACTCAGCCAACGACGCAGCCAAAGCGTTTATCTGTGTGGCGAGTCTTTTGGTGGCTGTTTAGCCCTAAAGGTCGCCCTCACCGCCCCCCATCTGTTGCACCGAATCATTTTAAGTAACCCAGCCACATCCGTGAGTCAACCCTCTTGGTTGCTGTGGGGATCACAATGGTTAGGCGTATTACCCGATAATGTTTATCACCTATCTACTTTGACATTGTTACCCGTCTTATCATCCCTCAATCGGATGATTCCCAGCAATCGCCGCGCCCTCTTAGAGGCGATGCGATCATTACCTGCCAAAACCATGCATTGGCGAGTATCCATGCTGAGAAATTTTAAGGTTGATCCAGCAGCACTTGAACAGTTGACTCAACCCGTACTCATTCTCGCCAGCGCTGCGGATCGCTTGTGGTGTTCGTTAGCAGAAGCCAAATCCTTAGTCAACTATCTGCCAAACGCTACAATGTCGGTGCTGCCGAAGTCAGGTCATGCCTGTTTACTGGAAACAGATGTCAACCTATTCGAGATTTTAAACCACCAAAACTTCTTAGATCTCAGTGTTCCTCAACCCGAAATTGAACCTGATTTATCGGAAATTATCGGGGTTTAGACGGGGAGTTGAGTGTACAGGTGTCCCCTGGCGCAATTGAGTTCCTGTTCCACCATCAGCCGGATCAAGAAAAGGTCGCAAGTTAATCACTTCCGAACTGGGTCTAGACGGTTGACCAATTCCCAAGACTGACAATCCCTCATTTAACACCTGATTCAGCAGATCTGAACCCTTATCATCTTCAATAAAAGTGGTAACCGCATCCGTCGCTTGACCACTATCAGCAACCGTCAAATTTTCAAACACGCGATCGCGAGTGAGTTGAGGATCTTGACCCGGTGGTATAGTCAGGACGATTTGACAGTCTGGGTTCTTCTGAGTCGTGACACAAATAATGTCGTAGTTATTTTCCGTCGCTGTCCGCATTTCCAATAACCCATCCGGTCGATAAAACTCCAAACGGCGGCTAATTTCATTACAGCGGCGTTCTGGAGTCCAACCTCCACCCATCAAACTAGGAGTCGCCCAAGCATAAGCTTGATCAGGTTGACTTTCGGGGTGATACATCACCGTGTATTCCCCATCGAAGAATTGGCAGGTGAATCGAGGGTCATCAGTGTTATTCTGAGCAACGGTAGCATCACGCTGAAGCTGATTTTGAACGGCGAGGTTTTGGTTGACAGGGTTGACTGCTAAAACATTCGTACTAGCGAGGACAATGGCTAAACTTGCTGACCAGCCTGTGGTTCTTAACCCCAAAGACACCCCCTCTGATATTAAATGGCGGGTCATCTTAGTCGAGGGAACAGGGAATCGGGAAGAGGCTTTCATGATCTGAATACGTTGTGGATAATCGACTACTTATGAGGTTAAGACCATAGCAGTATCATAAGAGGTTCCCTGAATACTTCACAGTCATTTGTCATTCGTCATACTCGCTCCCTTGAGAAGCAAGCTACGTCATTCGTCATACTCGCTCCCTTGAGAAGCAAGCTACGTCATTGGTTATTTGCTTTCCCATCTTCCCCATCTTCCCAGCATGCCAAAATAGCGCGATACGTGCCTTCGGAACAGGCTCCGCCAACGCGCTATTTTGGCAATAGACAAGAGATAGGTTGAAACCCACGCTACATCAAGGTTTCAGCGATTGTACATAAGTAGGGCAGCGGCTCGACGGCTCGACAGCTCGACTGAGCGTTCGCCGAAGTCTGAGCGCTCGCCGAATGTCTAAAAAATCGCGGAAAGCCTCACAGTGAGCCAGTTTTGAATTTTTGGCTGGGGTAACTTCTGACTAGGGTTTTGAGTCAGAACGTGTGCGCGTGCAGTACCTCCATCACATCACAGATATAGCTGATGCCCGAATAGTCATCGAAAAACTTCGCTGCGACCTCATCCGAAATCTTCACGGCCATATCCCGATTGGGGGTGAGTATCTCGAACTTTACATTCGAGAAGTTCTCGCTAACGCTGGGTTGTCCCGACGAGCGCACGTTGCGACTGCCTTTACCGCCAGCGTCCACCACTGTATAACCGGTAGCCCCGGCTTCGTCGATGATCTTGCCGACCTTTTTCAGTAGCACCTTTTCCGTGACGATGACGAGCTTGCTGGCTTTCTGGGTCATGTAGTTTACCTCTTGATCCGTTCTATTACGACAATTCAAGGCAAAACCATAAAGTCTTGCCTTGAACCATATCTTTAAGATTATGCCAAAGATCGGTGATCTGGTTGTTAAATACCGCAAGCGACGCCAGGTTGTCGAGTCCCACTAGGGGTTACAGATTACATTGACCACAGATATAGGGGTTTTCTGAGACTAAAAGGAAAACTTATGATTTGAATTGGGCATTTCCATGCAAATTGGTACAGATTTTAAGATAAACTTAAGCACATAGAGATTCGGGTCTTACATAGATCTTGATTTATGGTAGGTTCTGCGGGACAGGTATTCGCATAATACCTGTGCTGTAGGGGTGTAGCGCTGCACCCCCGCTTTCTGCAACTTTTAACCAATTTCACTTATCACAATCACCACTCCCCCAGCCAGGGGAGGCGGAAGGAGGTATTCATGGCAAATTTCTCTCGCATGTCTCGTCAAAACTTTCTGTACACTGCCGGCGCTTCCGCAGCCGGCTCTATTGTAGTTCCAAGTAGAAATCAACAGCAACAACTGCCCGAGGATTGGAAATCCAAGGCTAACACAACACAGTCCGTCTTCACGGACTCTAAAGATTTATGGAAATAAATTCGAGGCCCCTCTTGCCTGCTGTCCTGACCCCTAATATTTGATTAAGGAGGAATTACAAAGTGGAGTTTTTGTCCGATTTCTTTACGCTCTTCCTAGGGAAGTTGCAGTCCCCAACACTTGGCTTTCTGATCGGTGGTATGGTCGTTGCCGCCCTCAATAGCCGACTGGCAATTCCAGATGCGATCTATAAGTTCATCGTCTTCATGCTGCTCATCAAAGTCGGCTTGAGCGGCGGTATTGCGATCCGCAATGCCAATCTGCTGGACATGCTGTTGCCCGCCGTCTTCGCTGTGATAACCGGAATCCTTATTGTGTTCATCGGGCGCTACACGTTGGCAAAGCTGCCAGGCGTCAAAGTCGTGGATGCCGTTGCGACTGCGGGCTTGTTCGGTGCGGTGAGTGGCTCTACCCTCGCCGCCGGCATAACAGTCTTGGAAGCGGAAGGTATAACATACGAACCCTGGGCTGCCGCACTCTATCCCTTCATGGACATCCCAGCGCTCGTGACTGCGATCGTCGTAGCCAGCATTTATGTCAGCAAGCAAAAGCAAAAGTCTCTCAGTAAGGAGGAGTATCTCAGCAAGGAGGAGTCTATAAGCAAGCAGAGCGTTACCGCAGGCGGGTATCCCAGCGAGCAGGAGTATCCCACCACTAGACAGGAGTATCTTAGCCAGCAGCGCATTACCGCAAGCGGGTATCCCCACCAGGAGCCAGAGCGGGTCAAAATATGGCCCATCGTGCAGGAAAGCCTCCAGGGTTCTGCCCTATCGGCACTGCTGCTCGGCATCGCTCTAGGCATACTAACCCAGCCGGAAAGTGTCTATGAGAGCTTCTTCGATCCCCTCTTCCGTGGTCTGCTTTCGATCCTGATGCTGGTAATGGGTATGGAGGCCACGGCAAGGCTGGGCGAGCTGCGTAAGGTGGGTCAGTGGTACGCCCTATATGCCTTTGTGGGGCCGCTGCTGCATGGGTTCATCGCCTTCGGTCTCGGCATGATTGCCCACTACGCAACGGGATTCAGTGCTGGCGGCGTTGTTCTCCTGGCCGTCATTGCCGCCTCCAGTTCAGACATCTCAGGACCGCCCACTTTACGAGCCGGTATCCCGTCAGCCAATCCCTCTGCCTACATCGGCTCGTCCACAGCCGTCGGCACACCGATTGCGCTTGCCGTGGGAATACCGCTCTTTATCGGACTCGCTCAGGCGCTGATAGGCGGCTGATTTCCGACGGGTCGCGTGCGGTCTGCCGATGCTCCCCTAGCCCGACAACAAACGCAGCGGCTATGTCAAGGTCTGCGTCGTCTCCATTCAACAGCCGTGCGGCACATCGGATCTGGGCAAATGACTTCTTCGCCGACGTCAACCTACCGCAGGTACGAAACACAGCCACAAAAAAGCCGGGTCATGCCCTGGCTTTTTTGGTGAGAATTGCTGCCAGCTTCCCCAGCTCCTGAGCGAAGCCGCCAAAACGTGTTAAGCTTATCAGTCGGTCAATTTTGATTAAATGACCTGATGTCAACAAAACTTTATAATTCTGTTAAGACATCTTATACTACCAAAGGATAGTTAATAAGGAGTACAAACAACGATGTCGGAGGCAATCAAGCCACTGACCGTACCCAGAGAATTCTTGGGTGCCCCCGAAGATTTTAATCTAACGTTACTAATGTTCATAGTAGCGATGGCTCTGATAGTCTTCTCGACCTGCGGTTACTGGCTGTGGGAGTTACCCGCACCCTTGTGCTTTGGGATTAATGTCCTAGCGTTGCATATGGCGGGTACGGTAATCCATGATGCCTCTCACAATGTTGCCCACAAAAATCGGATCGCGAATGCGCTGATGGGTCATGGGAGTGCGTTGATGTTGGGATTTGCGTTCCCAGTGTTTACCCGGGTACACATGCAGCATCATGCCAATGTGAATGATCCAGAAAATGATCCGGATCATTTTGTATCAACGGGGGGTCCTCTGTGGTTAATTGCGGCACGCTTCTTTTATCATGAGGTCTTTTTCTTTAAGCGTCGCTTGTGGCGTAAGTATGAACTGCTGGAATGGTTCTTGAGCCGAGCATTTGTGGCGGGGGTGATTTACCTGGCGTGTCACTATGGCTTTTTGGGCTATATCATGAACTTTTGGTTTACCCCAGCTCTGGTTGTGGGATTGGCATTGGGGTTGTTTTTTGACTATTTACCCCATCGTCCCTTCAAAGAACGCGATCGCTGGAAAAATGCCAGAGTTTATCCTAGCCCAATCCTGAATATTATGATTATGGGTCAGAATTACCATTTGATTCATCATTTGTGGCCCTCTATTCCCTGGTACAAATATCAAGGAGCCTATCGAGCCACTCAGCCTTTATTAGAAGAAAAGGGCTGTCATCAATCATTGGGACTGCTACAAGGCAAAGATTTCTTAAGTTTCGTCTATGATATTTTCCTGGGAATTCGTTTTCACCATAAAGGATCGGGGCAAACCCATGATACCAAATCCCTATGACCCTCATTTCTCACAAGTTTTGCCATCTTAATCCTTGAAACCTTTACCTAGAGTAGATTTTGAGTACAAAAACTATTGCCTATTGCCTATTCCCTATTCCCTATTGCCTCTCCCCACCACAAGACTTATTCAGCAGCCCCTAATTATCCCATTGAGTAATTGGCTCAAAGGAATTGAAAAACTGAGCCGCTTGATAATCAGCCTTTTCTGGCTGCTGTTGACTCGCTCTCAAAACATACAGGCGATCATCTACCCAATACAACCTGTAAGTCATCACTTGATTTGGGGTTCTCAGTTGAAAAGATCGACCGGGATAACCCTCCAGAGAAATTGGGCGATCGCGCTGTAATTGAGCGTCAGTTTCGGCTAAAATTTGGTCGCGGACTTGGCGTAACTTGGTTTCTGGATCAGCTAACGCGATTTCTTCAGAATAAGCGATGACGAATCTTTGGGGAGCTTGATTGAGTCGATACGCTTCTAGATCAAGGTTAGTTGCTTGGTTGGCTGGAACGCCTGTGACATCTTTCGGCTTTTTGGGTAGAGAAACCGCAAATTCTCCCTGAGTGGAAACAACTCTCGTCCATCCCGTTTCTGGATCACGCAACGTTAGCAGACTATCTGGATGATCTCGATTTTCCCAGTAGGCTTGCTCTTCAATCGTGAGTACATCCTCTTCCGATTCGTCTTCATCGCGTCTCTCTCTGAGCCTGTCAATGCGTCGTTCTAGTTTTTCCTCCCCTTCCTCAAAGAAGTCGGGATGCTCATAGATACCAGGCGGTGCTAAGAGTTGAGGTGGTTCGGCGTCAGGGGGGTCTATATTCGGAGTCTGATCTGATGGTAAGGGTTGCGGCGTTTGCGAGTTAGGATTCCTGGGAATTTGAGTTTGAGCAAACGCTGAATGGGTTAAACCCAGATTCGTTAGCACTATGGCGATGGCTAGAGTTCCTAGTTTGATAAGGGTAGAACCTACGCCTAGTTTAGACTCTGACGCTGGAGATTGAGGAGTGCGATCGGGTAAACGCGGTAATTTTGAATACTTGTTGCGTTGAGTAGTCATAATTTAACCTCCGTTTTTATTGGGTTTACATTCATTCTAAAAAAAATAGAAGGGTTTACCTTCTATCAATGGGCTTATATCTGGCGACAAATTAACACACCTCTATACCTGAGTTCGTAGTAGCCACTTTAGTGGCAGAAGCGCTCGCATCGCTGACTACAAACAGTTAATTTAGGTCAAGGTTGGCTTTGTTCGTCAACCAACTCTCTCCATGGTCTTGATTTTCCCAGTACGCTGACTCTTCAATTGTGAGTACCTCGTCTTCGGAAGAATCTGGCGTATTCTGGAGTCTTAGCTTGTCAATTTGTTCCTCGAATTCTTCGTGTCCTTCCTCAAAGAAATCAGGATGTTCATAGATAGCGGGAATTTGGATAGATCGCACAGGTTGTACTTCTAGCTCCCGCCTAGGCAATCTAGGAGAGGGGAAAGACTGCGGTGTTGGCGAGTTTATCGTACTATTTCCTGGAACTTGAGCTAAAGTGACACCCAGATTGGTTAACCCAACAGCAATGGCTAGGGTTAGGACTTGGGCTAACCTTGAGCCTGCTAATCGTTTTACCCCTATCCTCTGAAGCGGAAAATAGCGATGGAGGAAACGAGGCAACTTTGAATAGTTCTCGTTTCTAAATTGCATGGTTGCACCTATGTATCTTTTTAATTCTATTTTATTTTGGCAACAAATAAACCTTGTATTTTATTTACAAAATGATACATTTTCGGTTGACTATTTTGTATAAAAATATCATTTTTTGAAGTTATAAAATACACCCGAATGGGTGAAAGTGATACCCGCATGGGTGAAATTTTAAACCTTAATATCAATAATGACGAAATCCTTGTTGTAGTGTGAGCATCTTGCTCACTGCATTGAGCATCTTGCTCGCTAGCCATTCCCAATTTAAAGGCGTGACAGCTTATGAAAGGCAGAAGCGACTGAAAAAATACCAGGTGATAAAAATGGGACACCCATTGCATAAGCCCCTGAAGTTGGAGAGATATAGTCCAGTAACCCCATTACAACGAAGTCGATGAGAAGTCGATGAGTTCTCAAATAACTCCGATGGGATCTCAAAGATGTGACTGATTAGATGGGACATAACACGAGTTGCTGGAGAATACCAATGACACAGAAGCCAAGCCTGGATTTGACTCTGCTCCCTCTGACACCTGCTCCCCTGGTTCTTTATAGGGGTGTCCCCGTAAAGCCGCAGCCGCCGAGACTATCTTGGCTGAAGGTGACAGGAGGTACAGTCGGTTTACTGCTAATGCTGACATTACCCGCCTTGGCTTGTGGTTTGCATCAAGGATTCTTCTTCGCTTCTAGTCTAATTACGCTTCCGGCTATTTCATTGATGTACGGGTATGGATTACCCCTATTGGCTACGGTTTTAATTGAATCTTTTATCCTGTGCAAACGAGAGTTAATTCCTTTCCGAAAAGCTTTTGTAATCGCAGGGTTGGCGAATGGGTTTTATCTGTTGGCTAGTTTGGTTAGTTGGGTTTCTTTAAGTGTAATGTTTCCTCTGGGTCTCATTGGCTCGATTTTATCGGCGGCGATGTGTCTTTCATTCTGTCAGCGTCGGGGGTATTTGAAAAATATCAGTCAAGGGATGTTTAAGTTTTGTGTTTATCTTTTCTTCATGGCTTTAGGTTTTGCTACGTTATTCCTGATTAGTGCCATGGATAGTTCCGCCAACCTAGCTTTTCTTTACGCTGTGACAGCCGGATTACTGCTGATTGGCTTTATTTTGGGTTTTGTAACGAAGGGGTTTGCGATCGCGGGTTTATTAAAGCAGAAGCATCCTAATTTGGCAATGACAGTTATGTCGATGCAAGTGGGTTCCTTTGGAATTATTCCCATGGCTTATTATTTGATGCAGCTTCAAGGGTAGTTTAAGGGGCTAATGTTAGTTTTTTGGGAAACGCAGAGGTTCGCAGAGGTTCGCGCAGAGGTACGCAGAGGGAGAGAGAGGTGAAAGGGGCAATGATTAATTTTTAGCTTTAAGTTGGGTGGTTTTGTACGGTTTACTTCGTAGGAGAGAGAGTTAAATGACTATTAATAAAAATAATGGCTATGATTTTGGATGTTTGGCTTTGCTAGGAATAATTGGGTTAGCCATAGCTTTTCCTTCATTTTTTAATGAAGCTAATAAATGTAAATATATAGAAAAAAACTATATTGGTTCAATGAATCGCGCCCAGCAAGCTTATTTTTTTGAGAAAGGTAATTTTACCGATAATATTGATGAACTCGGACTCGGTATTAGAACGGAAACCGAAAACTATACCAATTTAATTAATGCGACTCTTTGGAGTGCGATTAACTATAGCGTTTCCCGCAGATCCGAGCTAAAAAGCTATGTGGGCGGTGTATTTTTGGGTAGCGTTGAAAAAACAGGAGAATTGACAACATTTGCAATTCTGTGTAAGGCAAAAGCTCCCGGTACTAATCGCCCCTCAGCACCAATGGTAGAAAATGGTATGCTTCAATGCGCTCCGGGTACAGAAAGTATTGATGGAGAAAATAATCAGGGAATTTTTATCGGGGAAGATTGGAAGTTAGCGAATATTTCAGCTAATTACGCGAGTGCTGGTGAGTATACCGAAGCCCTTGATAGTGCTGAAACGATTACGGATGACTCGATCAAGAGTAAGACTATCCACGCGATCGCACGCTATTTAACCACAGCAACTGAGCATGAGCAAGCGATTCAGGTGGCTAAAACGATGACAGATTATCAACCAAAAACCAAAGCCTTGGATGCCATTGTACGTCGATTAGTCGCGACAGGAAACCTTGAACGAGCGGTTCAGATTGCTCAAACTATCCAATCTTACTATGGCGGTAAAGAGAAGGCAATGGCAGCAATTGAAGGTTATAAACGTTGACAATAATACCTAAAATATCATGAACATTATCTATCTTGTCCAGATTGTTTTTGTATATTTGGATGTTTCACAACCTTGAACAGTTACAGCAATAGAGGCGGTCAATCCTTATGAAAAATAATCTCTTATTTAACCCCAAGCAATGCTTAAAGGAACATTACCAACTGCAACAGCAAATAGGGAATAATGCAGGGCGTCAAACCTGGTTAGCTCAAGACTTACAGTCGGGTGAACAGGTGACAGTTAAGTTACTGGCGTTTAATCCTCAAATGGAGTGGGATGAGTTTAAGTTATTTGAACGAGAAGCAGCGGTGCTGAAGCAACTGAATCATCCTCGAATTCCTCAATATCGGGATTATTTTTCCTTGAATCAAAAAATTGGGGCGGGGTTATGTTGGTTTGGCTTAGTGCAGGATTATATCCCAGGCAAATCTTTACAGCAGTTACTGAATGAGGGAAAGCGGTTTACGGAGTCACAGGTTCGTTCGATTGCTAAACAAGTGCTGGAGATTCTCATCTATTTACATGGGTTAAATTCTCCGGTATTGCACCGAGATATTAAGCCCAGTAATCTGATTTTAGGAGAGGATAAGCAGATTTATTTAGTTGATTTTGGTGCGGTGCAAGATAGTGCG
>NZ_JAVJNP010000137.1:0-4137 GCF_040217205.1 Coleofasciculus sp. A1-SPW-01
TGTTGCAACGAAATACCGGACTGGTATCAACAGTTGGGTTGTCAAACCTTGCCCTGAGCGAAGTCGAAGGGCGTGGTTTGACCTCTATCCCCCTCCGACCTACTTCGTTGAGGTCGGAGTCCCACGAGGTAAAACGATGGCGCTTCTCCTGTCTTCTGAGTCGTCAAGTTGAGCTAGCGCTAAAAGATTACAAATAGTCTACTAATTGAAAAAAATTAAAAAAGGAATTAAAGTCATGAAACAATTTTGGTTAGAAGATTGGCTAGACGGTTTACCTTATACTGTGATGGTAATAATTATTTCATTATTGGCAATTTTAAATTTAAATTTAGGATGGTTTGTAAATATAGTCGTTACAGTTTGGAGTATAGGTATTTTAATATCTAACATTGATAAGTATAAAAATACACACTCTTCTGATTACGCAAATGATTACGCAAATTGGTCTGAAAAAGGCTTTGGTTACTTACTGAGTGCTGTTCTTGCTTGGTTTGTGATTTTAAGTCTTTAGTTGGACGAAAACGATAGCCATTTATATCAACCTTCGTAACTATCCCCAATCAATCCTTGGGAGCGATCGCAACCCGAAACCCCAGCGCATCCAATAATTCAACCAGACTGTAAATTTCCGCCCCTCCGGTGTCTAACAGAATCTTGTCGAGCTTTTCATAGCTTTGTCTCGCTTCTTCTGAGAGATTATTCATTTGTACCCGCGCCTCGATAACATCCTTAAGCGTCAGACGAAGCACATCAGGTTGAGGGTCTTTTTCTGCCAATTCTAAAGCCACCTCAATATTACCCGCAGCCCTTTCAGGATCTTTGAGAGATTCAATCAGGTATTCGCGGTAGCTCCTACTTGTTTGCATTTTCACGTCTTTCATAGTCTCTCCAATATTCTTGAGCGTTACGAATATCTTGCGCTTGTGTGCTTTTATCCCCACCACAGAGTAAAATCACTATCGTTGTTCCCATTTGTCCAAAGTAGACCCGGTAGCCGGGACCATAGTTAATTCTCAGTTCAAAGACTCCTTTTCCTACTGAGCGATAGTCCCCCAAATTGCCTAGCTGAATCCGCCTAAGCCTATTATCGATCTTACCTCTGCCTTTAGTATCTCGTAGAGCGTCAAGCCATTCCTCAAAGGGACTTCTCCCCTCTGCTGTCAGATAGTTCTGAATCTCTCTTGGCTGGACTTCCACTTGTTTAATGCAAATATGTCATGGATTAATTTACTGGAAAGCACTCGCACTCACCGTACCACCTACTTACGGTTGCCGACAAATGCCAAATACTGACGTGTAGCCGTGTAAAAATGTACTACCGCCAACGGGTCCAATCTCGCCATTACAGAAGAAGCCGCCAACTGAAATATTATTGATATAGCGACACAATAGTTGGGAATCAAAATCGGGTTTACCATACAATCCTTGACCCCGCCCTAAACAGGAAAACATTAATGCACCCGCCGTTTCTGGGGTGGAATTGACTTGGTTTTGATAATTCTGTAAAAGTAATTCTAAATCTTCCTCAGAGGTGCGAGCGTCTCGCAGATGGAACTGAATCCGTTGACCAGGGCGCACCCGATCGCCGATCGCGATCGCACCCAGTCTGGGATCAACGCCCAACAGATTGCGAATCAGGAAATCCCCTTGACCCAGACTTTGCTTAAACTCATCACGGGCAATGCCAATAAATAGAGAATGTTGCGCCAATTCGCGATCGCTCTCACTCAAGTTTTGAATTACGTCACGCAGCACAGCTAGCGGCGGCTGGGATTCAACCTCACTGAAGCTCATCCCATTACTATCCGCCAGTTCCAGTACAATATTTCGTTCACCTTTGGTGATTTGATAGGGTTGACCAATGGGACGACAGCCTTGGGAAACAATTGGGTCTAGTACCACATTCCCACTTAACGCCACGCCGATTGTACCTTCTCGATGTAGCGTACCTCCAGAGTATCGTTCCGAATCACGATAAAATAACCCACTCTGAACTCCCATGGCACTGGCACTGGCTAATCCTCCCACCTTAACCGAACCCGGATAGGCAAAATCTAGCCCTTGTAACAGATCATTGATTTTCGAGGAAAAGGGATCGGCTAATAAGATGAAATGGGGTTGATCTTGGGGGGAAACACCGATTAAGTCCACCCAAGTACTGGGTGAACTATCCAAGTCCGGCAAATCACTTCCCGGAATATGAAACGCCCGAACTGAAACCTCTGGCATACTTGCCAAACTAATTGACAGAGCGGGTTCTGCTTCAATTTCT
This sequence comes from Coleofasciculus sp. A1-SPW-01, assembly GCF_040217205.1. Lineage (NCBI taxonomy): Bacteria > Bacillati > Cyanobacteriota > Cyanophyceae > Coleofasciculales > Coleofasciculaceae > Coleofasciculus > Coleofasciculus sp. A1-SPW-01. The sequence continues at coordinate 2,273 of NZ_JAVJNP010000137.1, forward strand.
TGAGGTTGACCTTGGGCATTCATCCCAATCACGCCACCTCCCCCACAACCAATGATCACAGGTACAGATAACCGTTCTTGTAGCAGGGGCATTAATCGGGAATACTCGCTGGCATAAGCTGAAGAGATGAACACCAGACCCAAATCCGCAGGCATTGACAACGATTGTTCCAGACGCTCTACCACCTCCGCGATCGCTGTTTCCAAGGACGGACGAGTTGATAAGGCATTTACCCACTTCATCAAATTTGCCATGACTTTTACTGAGGTTTTCCCTAGGTAGGGTTTTTTTCGGGTTGGCTACAGGTGCAAAGCCTTATGATAACTCCAATTTGACTAACTCCCAAAGGACTGGTGTCAGGGGGCAGGGGAGCAGAGTGGCGGGGGAGATGAGATTTTACGATATTTCAATGGCAAGAGGATAAATAGTGCTAAACAGCCCCCTACTTCCGGTAGTCGGGCAGATCGTGTAGAATTGTAAACAGCGTATCGACTTTTGCGGAACGTTAAACTATAGAATCCTAACGATCTATACGATCTATGAGTACCGACTTGGATATATTTCAGGGCGGTCAACACCAAATAAATAGACGTTCTGTACAATACATTAGTGCAGTAATCCGGAAATAAGGAAAGCAATGAGTGATATTCAAGAACAAATTGATCGGGAGCGTCAGCAAGCTAGAACTGTTTGTGACGCTCAAGGCGCAGAGTCCCCAGACTGTGCGGTAGCTTGGGATTCTGTCGAAGAGTTACAAGCTGAGGCAGCACACCAGAAGCAAAAAGGCACCAAGAAAACCTCCTTCGAGAAGTATTGCGAAGAAAATCCTGATGCAGATGAGTGCCGCGTCTACGACGAATAAGGGACTCTTCGTCTGCTATACGTGCCGATTTTGTATGGATGAATTCAGTGAATCAGTTTGGTGGCTGGAACTCCTTCGGGTGATTCCGGCTGCTTTTTTTGTTCCTGAGAACCCGTGGTTCAGGACACCAGAACACCCGCCCAGTAATTGAAATCGATAATATTCCCGAAGCGGAGATGGCAAGATTACCGTACAATTTGGGAGGTGAACCGATCGCGGTGTCACTATACTGTTAAATCAAAGGAACTCGTCGGCTATTAGCTATGCCCGATCAACTTCTGCAAGCATTAGTCTGGACAGACTATCGGTTAGCCGTTTTATTTACGGTGTTGATTCCCCTGATCCTAATTATATGGGCTTTTGTCAAAAAAGCTGATGCCATGGTGCGCCTATTAATTATCTACTGGCGCGTATCCAGTTTACTGGCAATTACGGTTTATATCATGATTGCCTCGTGGCCCATTGGTTTTATCTCGGGTTGGCTTGCCCGAGTTTTGATTCCCATCTCCCTCTGGTTCTGGGTAGATGTGAATGAGGATATTGAGGATCAACCGACGAATCTGCTGAAACTTACGCTGACGGCTTGGCGCTGGGCAATAACGATTTACTGTGGGATTGGTGTCTTGTGGAGTCTTCCGTCTCTAGGATGCGCGTTTACTCCAGACGCTTTGGAAACGCTTGCCTGTAGAGTTTGGCTAGAACCTCCCTTTCTCTTTAAACAATACTTCCATCCTGAGTCTTCTCCTCAATTTTTGGGTTTTATTGGCATTGTTGGATTATTGATTTATGTTCTGTACTTGAGCTATTTTGTTTTAATTCGCTTAGGGAAACAGGGACGAATCGCGATGGAACAGTAGTGCGAAATTCAGCAACCCCACGCTACTAACGTGGAGCGTGGGGATTGCCAGAGACAAGTCTGGTGACGCAAGAGTTGAATAGACCACTAGCCATCAACTGATACACACTTCCGAATGCTTCCCCAGTTCGGATCAACTGTAAGCCT
>NZ_JAVJNP010000138.1:0-7340 GCF_040217205.1 Coleofasciculus sp. A1-SPW-01
TAGGCTTACAGTTGATCCGAACTGGGGAAGCATTCGGAAGTGTGTATCAGTTGATGGCTAGTGGTCTATTCAACTCTTGCGTCACCAGACTTGTCTCTGGCAATCCCCACGCTCCACGTTAGTAGCGTGGGGTTGCTGAATATTGTATAATCTACCTATTGTAGTTGCCTTTATCAGAATGCCGCATCGTAAGAGTAAGTGCAATCAGCCTAGAGGCTGGATAAATTCATTGCTTTTACACATTCCTTCAATGGCTTACGGCATTCAATGGCTCCCTGGTACGAGTCGTTTTCCCATAAACAAACAATTACGCTGATCAGATAAGCGTTGATAAAATAGTTCATCCGTGAATTGCTCCATCAAAATTAATCCTCTGCCTGTTTCCTCTAGAAGGTTACAGCCTTTTTGGTGTAAAGCGTCCAACTTAGCCTGCAAATCGAACGGTTCTCCGTGATCCCAAATCCGCATCTCTAAGCGGTCAGCAAATATCTTCAGCTCCAGCTCAATCGGGGTGGTTGGAGGTAAGTGTTGATGAGCGTGATCAACCACATTGGCGAAGGCTTCGTCTAGTGCCACTTTGCAATCCACACAAAATTGGTGAGGAAGTTGGCGGGACGCTAACCTATCAAACCAGGCGAAAATTTCAGCAACAGCCTTGATATCTGTAGCTACTTTGAGATGCGATTGTTTAAGGGGTTTGTCAGGGTGCATCAATCGAAAGCCAGTCCCATGTTTTTTTAAGCCGCGCCACTATTTTTAGAAAAAACCACTAAAATTGTTTTAATAATTAATTTGACATCATACATCAAGCTCCAGTGATGCTGGTAGCGTAAATCTAAGTCAATGATGTCCTTGAAATTGTGGATTTGATTTCGCCCATTGACCTGCCACTCTCCTGTCATACCCGGTTTGACATCTAAACGCTGCCATTCGGGGACATCGTAGTAATCTACTTCATCCGGTGTTGGGGGTCGAGTTCCCACCAAACTCATTTCCCCTGTCAGGACATTGACAAATTGAGGCAGTTCATCAAGGCTACTTTTCCGTAAAAACCGACCGACTCGTGTCACTCTGGGATCAGGGGCATTTTCATCCAATGGTTTAACTCTAATTTTACCCTTACTAATATCTTGACTACCGACATACATGGAGCGGAACTTCCAAATCCGAAATTCTTTGCCCATCCACCCTTTACGGATCTGACTGAAGAAGATGGGACCTGGCGAATCAAGTTTAATAGCCGTAGCAATTGGAATAAACAGCAGTGCGGTAATTCCTAAGCCGACAATTGCGCCGATAATATCGAGTCCACGTTTGATCCCAGAGCGGGTGGAAGGATGAGTGGGTGGTAATGCTGGTGGCTGACTTGATTCAGAAAGCAGTTCCACTGTGAGAATTTGATCGAGGTTCGTCATTCTCAAAATCATCATGACCGGAGTGCCAACATTGGTAAGTACCAGTTCAATATCCTTACTGGTCGCATTTTTGTAATTATTCACCAACGCCCCAATCCCACAGCTATCGATAAAGGTTGTCTGACGAAAGTCTAAAATAATTTTGGGCGGCAGGGGGTGATTCTGAAAAATTTGCTGGAAGGTTTCTTTGAAAGCCACAGCTTCAAGCACACTCAGGCGAGCCGGAAGTTGCATGACGGGAGTTTCATGCAATAGTATTACTTTAAAATCCGCTTCTGACATTGAGTCACCCATAACAACCTGTATTTTTTGTATTCACCTGTGTTCCTGATGTGTTCCTGACCAATATTGTGTCGTACAATTGCTAACTTAACCGAAAACTCACTTGAATTTACCGATCCAATGTCAAAAAATGTCAGCTAAGACTGGACTCACCGCACGGCTCATTGAACTGTTTTCTGCCATTCAAGGTGAAGGACGCAACGTTGGTACCCGTCAATTATTCATCCGTTTGGCTCTGTGTGATTTGCGCTGCCATTTTTGCGATAGTCAGAATACCTGGGCAGTTCCCAATTTAGCTTCCGTGGAGCAAACCCCTGGACATCGGGATTTTGAAACTCATCCTAATCCTGTAACCGTTGATCAGTTATTGGCATGGGTTGAGCGGCAAAATTATCCAGGACTCCATGAAAGCATTAGCATAACAGGTGGCGAACCCCTGTTGCAGGCTCCCTTTTTAAGAGAGTTCTTGCCCGTAGTACAACATCGAACCGGGTTACCCATCTATTTGGAAACCGGTGGGCATCGTCCGGAGCAACTAGCCCAGATTCTACCCTATTTAAATAGTATCGGTATGGATATGAAATTGCCGAGTGTAAGTGGGGAAGAGTGTTGGCACGCTCATCGTCAGTTTCTTCAGGTTTGTGGCGATGCAGATGTTGAGGTTTTTGTCAAGCTGATTATTGCCCAAACAACGAACACCGCCGAACTGGAGTTAGCCGCCGAATTGGTTGCAGCGTGTAACCCCAGTATTCCCGTGTTTTTACAACCTGTAACGCCCCTAGCTAAACCCCATCATGCGCCAATGATCCCGCCAACGCCGACTCAAGTTTTAGAATGGCAAGCGTTGATGAAGCGCCATCTCAAATCAGTGCGCGTCATCCCCCAAACCCATAAGATGATCGGTCAGCTTTAGGCTCTGGATTCCCGTTTGCTTTTCGCTTCGGCTTTGGCTTTAGCCGCACTTTTTTTCAATGCGGCTAGGCGAGCTTCGTAGCGGCGGCGTTGACGGCGACCGGGTGTAACTTCAACTAATGTTTTTAAGGCACTGCCTAGGCTCTTGTAGGCGTTAGGGAGAGTGTAACCAAAGCGAGTAGCCAGAGCGATCGCTTTTTCATCTGCCTCAATTTCTGCCTTGAGAGTTTTCTCCCCGTTGTTTTTCTGATAGAGTCTCCATCCAGAAACACCACAGAGGGCGAGTGCCAACAGCAGTAGCAATCCATCTTGTACCCAAAGTTCCCCAACAGCGCCTCCCAAGCCAATGGCTAGGGCTGCCATTTCCCACCCTTCTTTGGGGATCGTGTCATTCTGAATCCGGGCAACTTCGTGCCAAAATAGGAGATTGCGTTGGTCAAGGGCAAACTGCTCCCATTTCACTAAGTCAATTTGCACCTCCACCTCATCACTACCGATTTCTTCAGTGCGTAACAATGGGGGATTGACCTCCGTCGTTCCTTCCACCATGACCCAGCTTTGCAATTCTGGGGGGAGTAAGGTTTTCAGACGCCGAAGTTCACTCATCTCGGCTTTGGCAGAAGAGGTTGCATAGGATGTCATAGATCTGCCTCCAGGAAACTTAAACCAATAAATAAGGGTATCATTTGGCAGTATAGCGAGTTCGCTCTCTGCCTTGTTTTTACCTAGCTGTCAGGATTCAACTGTGTACGGCAAGGAATGGGGGAGATGAGGAAGATAGGGAAAAGAGTACTGAGGAAAAATAATGAATGAAAAATAATGCGTCACTGTAGGGCTATATATATACGAGAAGACCCGGAGTTCACGCCTATCCCAAGCATCTCGTATTGCTGCTACCTTCCGGTTCTGACAAGGTTTGAGCGTTGGGACTGCATGAATCCGAGTCAGTTATCAGTATAACAGCTTTGTACCCAATTGATCAGTTCACGGAGATATTTTTTCATTCGGCAATGATGCACCATTCGTGAAGTTGGTATTTGACACAGTGATTTGCCACCAACGGATCTCCCTGGACGATCGCCTGTGCCTCTTGTTTTGAATTCGCCTCAAACAGGAGCATTCCACCCCCTCGCTCAGCCCAGTAACCTGTTTTGGCTTGGTGTCCTTTGGCAATCAAGTCTTGGACGTAGGCTTTATGAGCCGGAACATATTGGTCAAACGTAGGTTTATCGACGATGCCTTCTTCTATCTTGACGAACCAGGGCATTGGCTTTTTCCCATCAAAACCGCAGATAGTACATTATCTCAGATATGAGGTCTGGGGGAAGGGCAAGGCGTCGCTGCAAGTCTGCTAAATTGCGATAGTTGCCCATCTCTTGCCGATTTTGGGCGATCGCTCTGGCTACAAACAAGTCAACTCCAGGAATTCGGCTCAGTTGTTCCACGGATGCTGTATTCGCCGGAATCGACACGGGTGTTGCTGGACTTTCGGCGTCATAGTAACAAAAGCTGAGAATTGGTTGTAACGGCTGTAACCGCGCCACAGGGATACTTAACGCCGCTGCAATATCCTCCAAACAGCAAAACTGTACCCCACTATTTGCCAATTCCACCAGCGATCGCGCTTGATGGATGGATATTCCTGGTAATCTTAGCCAGTCATCCACCGTCGCTTGATTGACATCAATTCTCATCCCCAGCGCCACCGCCACCTCTATTTCTTGTGCCGATTGCAGCCGATAGTAGGGATCGCTCTGAATCCGGGCTTGGATTGAGCGCCAGGTTGGGTTTAATCGATCCGTCGATAACAGCCAGTCAAACAATGCCATCTTCTTTTCACGCGATACGATCCAGTAGTTGGCGACGCTTTTGCTCAAACTCATATTCTGACATCAATCCCTCCTGACGCAGCTTGTCCAGTTGTCGCAGTGCATCCGCGATCGCACCCACTTGCGCCGGATCAACCTCTGGGATTTGACTTGGCGCTGATGTCCCGGTTGGAATCAAATCGCCATTAAAATTTTGGTCGAATTGTTCCGAATTTTGCAACAAATACCATACCCCTTCAATGGCACTCGCCACTCTGGGAATTGGTGTCCAGGACAGCAACAAATACAAAACTCCCCACCAAGGTTGCCCCAGATAAAACTTGTGCAGTCCAGAAAAAGGTATCACTACCCCACTAAATGCCAGTAAGGAAGCAACTTTTCGACTTTTCGGCTTGCTTAACATAGTGGTTCAAACACCAGACGAAAGGACACCGTTATCAATCAAGAAAGAGGAACGCCATACTTTATATGATAGAGAGATGCTGCTCAATACTACTGGCAGGAATCTGTGACGTACCCAGCGCTGCCGTTACCGGACAGCGTGGGCAACTGAAGCCTTAAATAAGGCGGTCAGAACTTCCTTCAAGGTACTATTAGTAGCAGAAGAGACCACTACTGGATTCCCTTTACGGCATTTTAGGGTAGGGAACACGTCCAGCCCTACACGTTTTAGGTTGATAGCAGCATTAATGTCTCTATCAACCCAGATTTGTAACTGTTCATCCCAATACTCTCGAATCGAGCAGTCTATAAATACGAACTCGTCTCGATAGCAGAGAATTTGGGAAGTATAAGCAGGATTCTTTTCAACGACCACAGCCCCAGCTTTTTCAGCTATGTAACTCAGGGTTGAGAAGAATTGTCCAAATGCGGCATCTAACCAGGACTTGTTGAGTCCTGACTTTGCGGATTGCCCGTTGGGAAGATATTTCCCATCATCATCTTGTTTGGGTGCATTGCGCTTGGTCAAGCCTTTGAGGTTTAAGTCCTCGCAGAAAAACACCTTCTTGCGGGTTCGCACCAATTTGTGCGCGGTCTTATATTGGAAGTCTTGACGACTCCTAGCAATGCGCTGATGAAACCTTGCTTCTCTTTTGGCTAGTTTACGGCGACGGCGAGACCCTTTCTTTTTAGCGTTTCGCTTGGTCTGCAACTTCCCTAGCTTGTCGAGGTTTTTCCTCAGGGGCTTAAGAGAGGGGATGCTTTCACCTTCAGAGGTGGCAATATACACATCTTCGTTCAGGACAGCATCTAGCCCCATCGAGTTATCCCAAGTTGGGATTATCTTGTCTGGGGTGAAATCTGGAACAGACGGGTTATCCAGGATGAATGATGCGTACCAGCCGTCAGACTTCTTGGTAACGCTGACCTGCTTGAGGTTAAACCCGTCTGGTATTGGGCGATGAGTTCTCACCTTGACTAATCCAATCTTGGGCAGTCTTAGGTAAAGCCAACGACCGTTGACCGTACAGAACTTCAACCACTCGTTCTTTGCTCCGTCAAATACCATTGTTCGGTAGCGAGACTCGCTTTTGAACCGGGGTTTACCAGAGCGTTTCCCCTTCTTGTCTCCTTTGATGTACCGTTCAAACGCCTTATCAACTCGCTTACAGACATCCTGCAAGATGGTCGAATAGATATCACTGAAGTCTAGGAGTTCCCCTGACCACTTGACCAGCACCAAATCTTTCTTAATGGCAGGGAGTTGATTTTTCTGGTTGTAATAATTGGGACGTTCCTTAAGTTCTCGAAGGTGACAGATTAGGGGGCAAGAGTTAACCGCAGACCTGTTGTATTCCCACCAGTCCAAGCGTTCGCCCAGCATCCTGTTGTACCAATAGCGGCAAACCCTCAATCCGTGGTTGAGGGAGAGCTTCTGTTTGGCACTGGGATAAAGGCGGTACTGGTAGGATGTTTTCATGTCTTCTATTCTACCGCGCTATGACTAAAAAGAAACTGTTTTCCTACTACCCACAAATACAACTATCCAAATTTATTAACAACTTAAAAACTGTGACAAGCAGGAAAATGAACAAGGAGTTTCCTGAACACTTGACTCAGTTCTTCTGGAAGAATGACGATAATACCAAAAATGAGTTCTGGAATGATTCTTATGGAATTGAGTCTGTAGGGGGAGCGAATATTGAGGTTCTTGAGCGATACATTCGCGGACAGGATGCACCCAAATGTTAAAGAAGAGGGTTCGACACCCTCTTCTTTAACCGCCTATCCATCCCAGCGCCGCCTTTCAGGACGGCGTGGGGCTTCCGGCGTTTTTGCTAATTTCATTTCCTCTCCCCCCTGCACCCCGCACGCCCACACTTCTACTCCCTTGCATCCCCAATACGGATAACCGAAGTTTCCTCTAAGTGCAACACTGCACTAGAATATGACTGGAAACGGCAGTACAACCCACTCGGTTGATCGGGTAAGAGCTATGGGGTTTTTTGATTCAGATATAGTCCAACAAGAAGCTAAACAACTGTTTGAAGATTATCAGTCCCTTGTCCAATTGGGAGGCAGCTACGGTAAATTTGACCGAGAAGGGAAGAAAATTTTCATTGATCAGATGGAAGCGATGATGGAGCGCTATCGAATTTTTATGAAGCGCTTCGAGTTATCCGAGGATTTTATGGCTCAGATGACAGTTGAGCAGCTTAATACACAACTTGGTCAGTTTGGCATCACGCCTCAGCAAATGTTTGATCAAATGCAAATGACGTTAGAGCGGATGAAATCCGAACTGGAACAGCAGTCTTAGAATTCAGCAACCCCACGCTACTAACGTGGAGCGTGGGGATTGCCAGAGACAAGTCTGGTGACGCAAGAGTTGAATAGACCACTAGCCATCAACTGATACACACTTCCGAATGCTTCCCCAGTTCGGATCAACTGTAAGCCT
>NZ_JAVJNP010000154.1:0-13523 GCF_040217205.1 Coleofasciculus sp. A1-SPW-01
CTCAAAGGTTGGGACGGTTATGAACCGACTGCCAAAGCGATGGCAGGGGCATTGCCGCATCTGGATCTCTTTCGCGCAGCCAATACTCTGGGCGACTTGGCAGCGCTCGAGACCGAAATGGCGCGGCTCTGACACCCAAACAGATCATGGACCACGGATTGAACGAGGGCGAAGACTGTACCCGATTTATTACCAATTAAGTCAGCAATATCGTATCGACGATGACCACCAGCCGTCCGAGAAGATCGTATGAGAGCCGTTGAGGTCCCATCGGTGCAAAGATTTGACCGTCACACCTAGTAGAGTAGCTGCTTCTTGGGGGGTTAAACTAGACATTGCCTAATTATATCATAGAAAATGTCCAGTTATGTCAATAATTGTCTAGATATTTACGGACTGTTAGTTAACCCCGTACCCTCGGATTATCCTTGGAAAAAGCTCGCCTCATGTCCGTTGCGATCGCGGTGGGTTTAGCGGCGACAGCCGTTGCTACGGTGGGTACAATTAGTTTTGTTGGCTTACTCGCCCCCCACGCCGCCCGTCTCTTGGTTGGTTCTCGTCATCGCCAACTGCTCCCCATTGCCGCAATTTTGGGAGCGATTTTGGTTACCCTGGCGGATAGTCTGGGTCGAATTATTCTTGCTCCCAGAGAAATGCCTTCGGGACTGGTCACAGCACTAATTGGCGCTCCCTATTTTCTGTGGCTACTTTATCGAAATCAAAAGTAAAATTTTAGGGAAGAGAGAAAAATTTTGAGAATCCCAGGACTATGCCTCTGGTAACTGCATAGGTTCCCAGACTTCAGAGATATAAAGGGTTATGCTCCTTCCTACATAACCCCCTCAGGCAATATCTGAGGTTTTTTTTTGACTTTTCACCTTTTTTTCACAATTGTTCGATAGATTTAATCATAGTTGTTACCCTGATGTGGAAGTGATTACCCACCCCCTGCTGAAACGGCGGGGGTCTTTTTTTGTCTATTTTTTGTCCATGTTGGTCGGTGCGCCGATCATCAGCTTCATATCTTGATTTACACTCTAAAAGGGGAAAAACCAATGACAAAGGACAATTCATGAGTTCAACACTTCAGGGTCAAATTCAGCAGTTTTACGACGCCTCCTCTGGACTGTGGGAACAGGTTTGGGGCGAACACATGCATCATGGTTATTATGGTCCGCTGGGTCGTGAGAAAAAAGGTCGGCGTCAGGCGCAAATTGATTTAATTGACGAACTGCTGAATTGGGGTAATGTGCAGCATGCCGAGAATATCTTAGATGTGGGGTGTGGGATTGGCGGGAGTTCTCTGGACTTAGCCCAACGGTTTGGGGCGCAGGTACAAGGGATTACGCTGAGTCCCGTCCAAGCGGCGAGAGGAACAGAACGGGCAAAGGAGACAGGGTTAGAGGCTGAGGTGGAGTTTCAGGTGGCTGACGCCTTGGATATGCCGTTTGCGGATAACTGTTTTGATTTTATCTGGTCGTTAGAAAGTGGGGAACATTTACCCGATAAGCAGAAATTTCTGGCAGAATGCTACCGGGTTCTGAAACCGGGTGGGACATTTCTGATGGCGACATGGTGTCATCGTCCGATTACGCCAGCCACGGGAGAGTTGACGGTGGATGAAAAGCAGCATTTAGAGCAAATTTACCAGGTTTACTGTTTACCTTACGTGATTTCATTGCCAGAGTACGCCGCAATTGCCCGTGAGTTATCTTTTGCGGATATTCGCACTGATGATTGGTCAGATGCAGTCGCACCGTTTTGGGATATTGTCATTGATTCAGCCTTTGAACCCCAAGCATTAATCGGTTTACTCAAAAGTGGTTGGGGTACAGTGCAAGCGGCGCTATCGTTGGGATTAATGAGTCGGGGGTATCGGCGGGGTTTGATTCGGTTTGGGGTACTCTCTGCTCAGAAACCGTCAGCGATAACGTTGTAAAATTATATTTTTTAAGAAGTTTGTAGTCAGGGCTTTAGCCCTATACAAAGTGACCTGTCCCGGTGGCGAGGAAGTGCGGAATGTGGGTTCAACTATGATGGTGATACGCCCCAATTTCGGGTTGAAAGGGAGCGATTTCTGGCTTCACATCTACGCCTAACTGATTCAGCATCGCCTGTAAAACGGAGTCAGGTGATAAGCGTAAATAGTGGGGAGTGACTTCCAAGGGGACGTGGCGATTACCAAGGTGATAGGCGGCTCGCAGTAAACTCAGGGGATGGGGAGACGTAACGGTTAAAACAGGTTCGGGTTTCGCCGCAATCTGCACCACTATCTCACCTGTCTCAGATTGGAGTAAATCCCCATCGTTGAGAATCGTCCCTCTCGGTAAACGCAGATACAAACCCTGACCCTCTGGGGTTTCAAAGCGGTAGCGTGTCCGGGTGCGTTCCTCGGCGGTGAGGGAAAGTGTAAAATTAGCGGAGAGTTCTGTGGCTGAGTTCAAGCGTTGCGTCAACGTCAGCATAAATTGCCCAATCTGTCAAGCTAAAGTGCCAGCTAAAGTGACCGTTTTAGGCGAATCAGTTGATTCTGAATTTGCCGTTGTAAATCGGGGTCTAATTGAGCTGTATTCGTAATGGCGTTAAATTGAGCCATGTTGAACCCCTGACTTTCGCCAATTTCTTTGGCTTTATTGCAGTAGTTGACGGCAATTCCTTGGACATCAGAGGGGAGTTCTTTGAGGGAATCGGGTTGGGTGCAGGTAATATTAGGAATCTGGTCTTGGTTTATCTGTTGCTGAATTTCGCTGAAGGCAGTTTGACGGCTATTTTCGATCGCCAGAAGTGCCTTGGCGTAATTCCTGATTTCCTCTTCGGTGATAGTTTCGAGTGGTAACGGGGAAATAGTGGGACTTGCCTCTGGAGTGGAGTTAGAGGCACATCCAGAGAGAATGAGGGCGAGTGCGGTTACACAACTCGTCCAGGAAATCCTAAAGATTCGCGATCGCGCCTGTATGGGCATGGAATCCGATTCAAGTAGCAACGGCAAAGTGTAGCTCTATTTTGACAGGTTTTGACCGTTTGGAACTCAGGAACTTAGTAAAACTCAGGGTTCTTGCTTATATCTAGAGTTCCTTACCGAGCGTTATGATACCACAAGAGGGGCTTATCGTTGGCTGGATTCTTGCTGTCTTTGTAATGCATCTTGAATCCGCTGTCGTAAATTACCATCTTTTTCCGCCAGACGTGTAATTTGATTGAATCGGGAGGGGGTTAAATAATTATTGACCAGCGCTAACGCTTGGTTACAATAAGTATTGGCAATTTTTCGCGCCTCCTGAGACGGCAGTTGATTGATGGTTTCTGAGCGATGACACTGGATATCAGGAATGTTGCCATTTACGATTTTTTTAATTTCGTTATAGGCAACTTGGCGCAAGGGTTCCATGGCTAAAACTGCTCTAGCATAGTTGGTAACCTCCGCCTCGGTAACAGCTTGTTGAGCATAGACAGCACGGCTGAAGTCCAAACTTAGGGACTGTCGCGAAAGTTCGGGAATGAACCCAGACAGTAAACCTAAGCTGGTTAGTGCAGCTACAATAAGTGGACGAGAGAAACGAGGCACATGAGGGTGATTACAGTAGGACGTGATCATGACGATCGCAAATAATTAAACAGTACACAACAAAACCCAGAGTGGGCTTGTTTTTCCTGAACTATTTTAGGGGATAGAAGTTCCGCTGTCGGGTGTCGGGTGTCGGGTGTTGGGTGTGGGGAAGCTGGGGAAGCTGGGGAAGCTGGGGAAGCTGGGGAAGCTGGGGAAGCTGGGAGACAAAATTTCTATTGCCTATTGCCTATTGCCTATTGCCTGACATAAGACGAATTAATGACAAATTTGACACAATTTTATCACTTGAGTTTGCAGAGTGGAGAGTCCATCAGCACCTCGTTTTAGGCTAACCTCTAACTCTAATAAAACTCGTAACGTTGCCATTAATTGATCCAGGCTGAGGTGTTGTACATCTTTCTTCAGGAAGTAAATACGCTTAGGGTTACCAACTTCGGCGGCGTTAGCAATAACTTTTATATCCTTTTCTCCCTCACTCATCATTAGCTTCACCCATAACCATGTGCGAAATTGTCCCACAAGGGTGGCGACAATTCGTAATGGGTGTTCGTTGTTGTTGATTAAGTCAGCAATCAATCCTAATGCTTTATGAGTATCGCCTTTGAGGATACTCCCGGCTAATTGTAGGCTATTGTGAGTTGTGGTGGTGACTAACGCAGAAACAGCGCGTTCATCTAAGCTAGTTGTCTCATCGCCTGCGTAAAGGCGTAATTTGTCGAGTTCGTTGGTAAGTTGACGGGTATTGTTCCCCACTGCATCAGCCAGGAGTTCAGCCGCTAGGGGAGTGAGTTTAACACCAGTGGTTTGGGCGTAGGATTTAACCTGTTGGACTAATTCCTCGGTTTTCCAGGGGGGAATTAGCGGAAATTCTCGGATTTTGGCGTGTTTTTGCAGCAGTTTGGTGGATTTGAGCCGTCCATCGGGGCGATTATGACTGGTGAGGAGTAATATAGATTCTGGCGGAATGGCGGGGAGAGTGCGTCCAAGTTCAGCCAGAACATTTTCGGAACAGGTTTGGCAAACGTTGGTATCGACTAGCCAGACTAATCGTCCTCCCATCCCAAATGGGGGAGTCATCGCTTGATTGAGTCCCTGAATGACGGCATCGGGTTGGTCTGGGGGAATTCTATCATAGTTAAAACTCAGCCAGTTGGGGTCGAGGACGGACTGGCGTAGTTCGTTGATGGCTTGGGTAAGGGCGAAGTCATTGTCTCCCCAATAAAGATAAATTGGCATAAGGACGTTTAGCGCATTCGGAGGAAATGAAACGTGGATGATACCTATCCAACTTATATTAATCGGGTGGTGAGGATGACTGTACTCGATAGTTATCACTCTCAGTTACCCAATATCCAGGAGTCACCGAAGTTTGAGCATCTGGCTGATGGCACAACCAAGGCGGTTAATTTTCCAGGATACACGGTGATGACGCCACCCTGGGAGGATGAGTCGGAGAATCAGGCGTTTTACGGGAGTTTGCAAGAGTTACAAACAATATTAGAAGGGGAATTTAAGTCGAGTTTAATGATATCGCTTCCGCCTGAGAGTTTTCACTTAACGCTGGCGGATTTAATTTGGGAGAATAATTATCGGGATGCGGTGCAGAATAATCCAGAGTTTGATCCGCAACTTCAGGGACGCATTCGGGAGAGTTTTGGACAATATCAGGAGTTATATAGGAATTCTTATCCTATATATTGGCAGTTTTTCGGCGTGATTGTTATGCCGCGTGCGATTGGGGTTTGTTTGGTGCCAAAAGATGAGGAGTCTTATCAACGAGTGGTTGAGTTCCGGCGTTGTATTTATCAAAATCCGGGGTTAATTGGTTTGGGGGTTGAGCAGCAGTACCATTTTACGGCACATATTACGTTAGGATACTTCGGGGAAATTCCAGCACAGCTTGAGCGCGATCGCATTAGTAGTATGTTATCGGATTTGAATCAGCAATGGTTAGCGAAGGAGGATAATTTATTTTTGGTTAAGCGGGCTGAGTTGCGGAAGTTTGATAATATGACTCATTTCTATCGCAAATCGGATTTTCCGGTTGTTGAGTTTTGATCTGAGTTAGTGTGGGGTGGGGGGAATGTTTACGTTGATTAGTTTAAAACGCGCCCTTTGTTAGGTTGTTGAAGATGGAATTTGTGTATTTGCGGTGTGAATGGTTTTGTCTCAGGATTGAATCGTTTTTAACGCAGAGGTTCGCAGAGGTAAGCGCAGAGGGACGCAGAGGGTTTGACGTTAGTTGTGAGTAGGAGATGGTAGGATGTTTCTGGCTAAGTTTCGATTGTATAATTATAAGTCGTTTCGCGATTCGGGTTGGTTGGAGTTTGCGCCCGGTATCAATATTATTGTCGGACAGAATAATTCTGGCAAGACGGCGCTGTTGGAGGCGCTGACGCTGAATTTTAAGAATGTGCCGCATCGGAGTTTGAGAATGTTACCTAATTCAGATTCACGATTAGATGATGAATCGAGGGTAGAAGTTATAGTAACTTTATCCAAGGCGGAATTTATTGATTTCATAAATAAATTACCTGAGCATTACTTTGGAATATTTCCGCACGTTTATTCATTAAATCAGGAAGAAAATGGATGTATTGAGCTATTTCATGAATGGCTAGATAACCCTAAAAATGTCAAGATCAAATGGAGAATAAATCTAAGAAGCGTTATTTTGACTCGAAAGAGTTTCAGGAGGAAAAACTAAAGGATTCAGACTGGGTTGACCAGACTATTAATGCAGCTAAGCTGCTCAAGGATTTGTTTTCGGAGTTGTCGGAAAATCGAATAAAATTTCGCAAAACTCGACATTCGCTTAAGCTTACTGAATGGTTACTTGAACATGAACCTGAACAAATGATTGAACTGGCGGAGTTTTTGCAGAAAGTGATTGAAGGGAATAGGGTTCAGGATTAAATTTTAGTTGAGTTTGTAGTTTGATCAATGTAATGGTGCGTTACGCTACGCTAACACACCCTACGGATTAAGGCTTTTAATTAAAAAATTTAGTTCGCGACTCATTTAAGGAAAATAACGATAGATAATTTCTATGAACCCGCTAAATCATCCAATATTAGAGCAAAGTTTTGCTATCATTGACCAAGAGATTGGTGAACATAGGTTCACGCCTGATGAATATGCAATTGTCCGGCGGGTGATTCATAGTACCGCTGATTTTGAATTGGCTAAACTGATTTATTTTAGCCCAGAGGTAATTACATTAGGAATTACAGCTATTCAGAATAAAGTCCCGATTATTACTGATGTGGGTATGGTTAAACAGGGAATTACGGGAATGGTGAGTAAGACGTTTGGGAATCTGGTAATGGCGGCGGTTGAACAAGCATCGGTGGCGCTTCCTGGTAAGACGCGCACGGAAACGGGTTTATTAAGTTGTTATCGTCAGTTTCCGGAAGCTATTTATGTGTTTGGTAATGCGCCGACTGCACTCTTAGCATTATGTGCTGAGTTACAACAATCTTCAGTAAAACCAGCTTTGGTTATTGGCGCACCTGTGGGGTTTATTTCTGTCGTAGAAGCAAAAGAAGCTTTAGCAAAAATCCCAATTCCACAAATAAGGATTAATGGGCGCAAAGGGGGTTCTCCTGTCGCGGCGGCGATTCTTAATGCTTTAATGAGCTTAGCCTGGGAAAATTCGTGAACTTAACTCATAAGTGTTTGTAGTCAGCGCTTTAGCGCTTCTGGCACTAAAGTGCCTACTACGAACACCATAAAATATTAATAATAAATGACAAATGACAAATGACATTCATGTAGTCGGAATTGGTTTAGATGGTGCGGCGGGACTGACAGAATCCGTGAGACAATTAGTAGAACGGGCGACGCTGTTAGTGGGGAGCGATCGCGTCTTGGGTTACTTCCCTGAACATCCCTCACACCGCTTGGTTTTGGGGGATTTGACGCAGGTACTCCGCGAGATTCGTCGCCAGTTGGCTAAGAATGAGCCAAATTGCTGTATCATCGTGTTAGTGAGTGGCGATCCTTTGTTTTTTGGCTTGGGACGTTTGTTATTAGCTGAATTGCCACCTGAACATCTCACGTTTCATCCCCATGTCAGTGCGGTACAATTAGCATTTAGTCGGGTGAAAGTCCCTTGGCAAGATGCGGTAACGATTAGCAGTCACGGGCGTTCTTTAGAACGGTTAACCCAAGCGCTACAACAGGGAACCGACAAAATTGCCGTGCTGACGGATAAAATAAATACGCCGAGTGCGATCGCAAATCTATTACTTGATCTGGATTTACCCTGTGAGTACCAGTTTTGGCTGTGTGAAAACCTGGGTGGAACCGATGAACGGGTGCGATGTTTGCCTGTGGATGCGGTACACTTAGAAGCGATCGCGCCGCTGAATGTGGTGATTCTCCTGCGTCAGTCTGAACCGAGTGATACTCCCCTAGATGTCGCCACATTCCCTATTTTAGGGCTATCGGATCACAGTTTTGCCAGTTTTCGCGATCGCCCCGGTTTAATGACTAAGCGAGAAATCCGTACTCTGATTTTAGCGGAACTATCCCTACAACCGGAACAAATTATCTGGGATATTGGTGCAGGAACGGGTTCCGTCTCCATTGAAATTGCCCGATTATCGCCTACGTCTCACGTCTATGCGATCGAAAAAACGGCAATGGGAACGGCTTTAATTGAACAAAATTGCCGCCGTTTACAGGTTACGAATGTCACCTCTATTTATGGTACAGCACCGGATATATTATCTCAACTGCCCACCCCCCAGCGGGTGTTTATTGGCGGAAGTGGCGGGAATTTATTGGCGATTTTAGAACGAACCCAGGCACAATTAGGAGATAATGGCATAGTAGTGTTAGCCTTAGCCACCTTAGAACACCTGAATCAAGCAGTCAACTGGTTTAGCGATCGCGGTTGGACGTATCGATTATTACAGGTTCAGCTTTCCCGTTCCATTCCCGTCGCCCAACTCACCCGTTTTACCCCCCTAAATCCGGTAACGATTATTCAAGCTATGCGATCGGATACAATAAATAATTTGTAGGGGAGTGTTTCGCCATTGTAGGGGCGGGTTTAGCCACATCCGTGTCAACTTAAGCTCAACCCCTCACCCCCAGCCCCTCTCCCAACCCTGACAGGTGTAGGTTTTTTATTTAAGGGTGGAGACTAGACTTGGGGACAAGGAAGGAAAGAAGACAAGGGGGAAAAACCGTACAGAATTCGGTTCGGTCAAACTAACTTCTAAAAGCCGAAACGCCCTATTTTTCGTTCTCACTCTTCCTTGTCTACGGTCGCTGAGCGAAGTCGAAGTGATGGTCTACCTGTCTTCCTTGTCTTACCTGAACCGCAATCTTAAAAAACCTACCCTTGTGAGCTCCCGTCCCCCCCTTTTCGATCCCCCTCCCGTCCCCCTTAAAAAGGGGGAAGCCAGGGGATGCTTCGCTTTTTTTGCACGGGAGGGTGGGTACAAAGCCCAAACGCTGACCAACCTGGCTTGTTAGTGTAAAGTGTGTTATTTTAATGTATAACGAATTTAGATTGAGCAATAAACAGTGAAAAACTATATACTGGAATATGTTGAAGCATTAAAATTTAGGGCTGATGAAACTCAAAGGGCGGGTCACTGCTTATCTACCGGAAGAAATCCAGAGAGCCTTGGAACAGTGGGCAGAGGAAGAAAGTAGGTCACTGAGTAGCCTAGCGACCTACTTGTTAACTCAGGCTGTCAAAGAGCGTCAACAACAACAAAACCAGTCGAATTAGGGCTTGCTGAATACGTGTTGTTGGTTAGGGAAGGGAACAGGCAACAGGCAACAGGCAACAGTGTCAATCCCTGTGTCAGGAAGATTCTGCGACCACTAAGGCGCATAATGCCAAGATGTAGAGTAAGCTGTCATGCATTTAAATTGGGTATTAGTAGCGAGCAAGATGCAAAGCCTGCGGCATGGCTTCGCTTAACGCACTACAAGGATGAGAGCAATTCTTGACATTATGGTTTAAATGCCGAACAGCTTATCTAGGATCTAAAACCTTGGACTTGTTTAGCCAGAAAATGCTTGAAAGCTTTATCTGGTATGCTTTATACATTCATGCAGCTAGCCCGACTTATCAGCCAATTGGCGTAAAAGATTAAGAAGTTTTGCTGAGGCGGGAACCCATCCTCAGAGGACACAATTTGATGTAGGGACAAATCAGAACCTGAATGGTTTAGGGCTTGGGCAATTTGAGGAACCAGCACGCTACCTCAAATATTATGCACAAGCCCTCTCTCTATTTAAGTGG
This sequence comes from Coleofasciculus sp. A1-SPW-01, assembly GCF_040217205.1. NCBI lineage: Bacteria > Bacillati > Cyanobacteriota > Cyanophyceae > Coleofasciculales > Coleofasciculaceae > Coleofasciculus > Coleofasciculus sp. A1-SPW-01. The sequence continues at coordinate 9,837 of NZ_JAVJNP010000154.1, forward strand.
GTGGACACAATTAAAGTTAACGGTTGAGATTAGGGAACACCTCGACTTACCTCGACTCCGCTCGGTAACACGCTCGGTGTGTCACAGGGAACAGGGAACAGTAAGGGTTTTAGGGCAATTTACTTTCACTTAATACAGTACCGTTTTCTTTTGTCCGACTACTTACTGATTCGGCTCAGATTCAGGGGGTTGGTTAGACTCTGATGGCTGGCTAAAGTCTAGCAGGGATTGAGTCCCCGGAAAATAAGTTGCCCAAAACGAAACAATAGGACGCCGTTTCCAGTTTTGACGACTCACGTCTAGCAACAAAATCGGAGCGATCGCGTTATTATGTTGTCCAATAATGGTCACGGCGACATCAGTGACCAATATATCACCATCGAAACTGCGTTGGGCGGCGGCTCTAGCAATGGCTTCGGCGCGGCGGAGAAAATTAGCGTAACTTTCATCAGGCTGACTGATCAGAGAGACTTCGACTCGTGCCGTGTAAGCTTGAGCCATCTCAGGAGCGATCGCGGCGGTGATCAGCCAACTGATACTGGTACAACCGAACAACACCCATAAACCGAGTGGCGCAATTTGTTTTCGGGCAATTGACTGGATCATTGGGGTAGACGACGGGTTATGAAACAGAAATTTTAACAGCAGACGTTACCTGGGATAACCCCTGAAGGGCAGATTATTGATGATTCTTCAATATCTCCCCATTGGAGACGATTTCAGGGTTATCCTGACGGACAGGCGGCGAAGACTATAAAATGATTTTGTCTTTAATGTCTTGATCAAGACTGAACCGTTAGTCCGACAAGACGATGGCAACACTGATCAAGTTCCAGCCGCCAACGTCGAAACCCAAAACCCATGGCAAATTACGCTTGCGTTGCAATTGGCATTAATCGCTATCAGTTTTTACCGCCCTTAAACTACGGACAGGCGGATGCTCAAGCCTTGTGGCAGTTTCTGGTGCAGCAGGGGAATGGGTCATCCCAGGATTATTTAGTTTTAACCGACCATTCACCTCTGATTGATCGCCAATCCACTTATCCCAATCAAGACAATATTTGGCGCTGGCTGGACGCGACTCGCCAACCCTCCCCGACGAACGGCAAAACGTCTGCGTCGAAGTCTTGGCGGTGGTTCTTTTTCAGTGGTTATGGAGTTTGTTGGCAACAAGCTGATTACCTAATGCCTATTGATGGGAATCCCCAGGATATTCCCCGTACCGGGATACCAATGCGATCGCTCCTTAGTTCGCTTCAGCCTCAAGGGGATGAAAATCTGCTGGTTTTGCTAGATATTAACCGATCGCCGGGACTGCAATCCGGGGAATCGGTGGGTGCGGAAACCGTGGAATTAGCCCGTCAGATGGGAATTACGCTGATCATGTCCAGTCAGCTTGGGCAATTTTCCCACGAAGCGACGGCGTTGCGGAATGGTTTGTTTAGCGCTGCCTTACTGGAAGCCCTGCGCTACTATCAAACTGAGCTAACCCTGGCAAACTTGGAGCAGTATTTAGGCGATCGCTTACCGGAGTTAAGTCAACACCACTGGCGACCGATACAGACGCCTTTAATTATTATTCCTTCTGAAGCAACCCGACAACAACTCATTTTACCTATCTCTGGGTCTACTTCTGTCGAAGAGAAAACGGCGACACCAATAGCCTCAACCCTAACATCGGGGGATCAGACCAATGGCAAGTCAGCCTATCAAGACGCCTCTACTGATAATGGGAATGGCGCAACCGCCCCTGTCTCCAAGTATGCCGTTGCCATACCGGACAAACAACCGACGCACTCGTTAACACCTAGGGATGTCGATGAAAAGTCCAACTCAGCAACTTCCAACTCAGCAACCGCTTTGGTTAAGATACCTGATTTTGTGTCCGACAACGATAGTCAAGAGGATCAGACATGGAAACAATGGCTGCTGCGAGGGAGTGGACTGATACTGGTTTTGGTGCTGATGCTACTCACTCTCAAGACTCTCAACCGTCAAACTGGGACAAGTCCCCAGATTATTCAGCCTGTCACCGAAACCCAACCCACAGCCGATGAAGAGACGGAGGGGTCAGTGACTCAAAGTCCCGTCGCTGATCAGACTAGCCCTGCACCTAAAGCCACTGGTTCACCGCTTCCCCCCTCACCTGTGGAGAATCAGCGTATTGCACCCGCGTCTGAGGATAAACCCCAGGAACAGCCCCTAGACTCACCCTCACCCTCTGATCCGGAATCCATGGAAGCGAACCAACGGATTTTGGCACAAGCTAAGGGTAGAATCCAACCCAATCAAGCATCCCTCTTCAGTCAAGCGATCGCCCAAGCCCAGAAAATTCAACCCGGTGAACCTCTTTACCAGGAAGCGCAACAGGATATCCAGCGCTGGAGTCAGGTGATTCTTGACTTAGCCGAAGGGCGGGCGAAACAAGGCAATTTTGCATCTGCGATCGCGGCGGCAAAATTAGTTCCGTCTACCAATCCCTCAATTTATAATCGGGCGCAGTCGGCAATTAAAACTTGGCAGACTCAAGCGAAACAGCAGCAGCAAAACCAAGCAATTATTCAAGCGGCTAAACAGCAACTGCGACGGAATCAAGCCTCGTCTTATAATCGGGCAATTAATACTTTAAGTAAAATTCCCCCAGGTCAACCGGGTTATGATCAAGCGCAACAGTTAATTGATCAATGGAGTCGCCAGATTTATCTAATTGCCAATTCTCGTGCATGGCGGGGTCAGTTGTCACTGGCGAGACAAACCGCCGCCTTAGTTCCGCCGGGGACTCCCTCATACCCAGCCGCGCAGCAGGCGATCGCTCGATGGCAGAAGGATCAACAGTAAGGAGGTGGGAAACATGACAGTTAACGGTGAAGATTGTCATCTGTCATTAATCTCAACCGTTAACCTGAAGTTCCCCTTTGACAAATCGCTACACTGTATGCATATCTTGGCTTAGGGCGATTTCACTTTCGGCTTCACTGGGTACAAATCAGGCTGACGCCCAACAAATCTAAAGCCTTTCTTTGTACCGGAGTCGGTTCGGTTACCTTGTCAAAGTCAAAATTTACACCTGGAATATTAGACTGAATTCGATTGTTAACAATTGTTCCCAAATCAGCTAACAGGGTTTGAAAGCTATGCACGGGTAAGTTATCTGCTGTCCGCTTCTTTTGGGCTTTGGAAGAAGCCGAATCGCTCCGAACTGAGTGGGTGACTATTCCTTCACGTAATCTAAGAGCATTTTCCCAATCATCTTCATCGAAAAGAATCGGGGCTAAACATCGGCGCATATGCCATTCTACATAGTACGCCAACATACATAAGAATACATGAGCTTTAACTCTATCGCTGTTACGATGATAGATAGGACGTACCTTTAAATCTATAGTTTTATAGCTGCGGAAGGCTTGCTCAACTTTGGATAAACTCTTATAGGCTTTGACCGTCTCTTCGGCGTTCAATGTTTCTTCGGGTACGGAACTTCTCACCACATATAAGCCATCTAATGTGGCTTCTTCATTAATACTTTCGGTGTTTCTTTTGTAAGAGAAGCTATCGGGAGTTATCTGGATTTTGAAATGTTTCGCCACACCATATTTGTTGATCACTTCACCCACTTTTAATCCGATTTCAGCACCTCGACTTCGCTCGGTGCTGACCCTGAGCGAAGTCGAAGGGTCAGCTTCACCC
>NZ_JAVJNP010000161.1:0-10832 GCF_040217205.1 Coleofasciculus sp. A1-SPW-01
CTTCGCCCTAATTACAGACTTTGATTTAACTCAAGATTTGATTGAACTTCCCGCCAATCTATCCGGTACATTCAGCTTAGGTGCAACCCCGGCTGATGTTCCCCAAGGAACCGCCCTATTTTTCGATAATGACCTGATTGGTGTGATTGCAGGTATTACTCCACAACAACTCAGTTTAGACAGCGATCGCTTTGTCTTTGTCTAGATAATACTCCGTTCTCGAACAGGGAACAAAAGATGGGAGAGATACCCTTCTACTCTTCTACTTCACTAAGTACCTGAATATCAATTCTTTCCGCTGTACTAGGAAATGCAAAGAAGCCTCAAATCCCTACTGTTCCCTGTTCGGTGATCTCAACCGTTAACGTTAATGAAAGCCCGACTACTTACCGCTCTTCACACGAGTGACCATGAACCTCCAATCCTTACCTAAGCCTTCAAATCGAGGAATGCTTGTCCTGATTATTACCGCCACCGCGATCGCAGGGACTACTGCATTTTATGGTATTTCCCAAGTTCAACCCACCAGTCAACCCTCTGAAGTTCGGCAAACAGTACCCACAGTTCGCCAAGTCACCGCTTTGGGACGCATCGAACCCGCCGCCGAGGTGATTAATGTTTCTGTCCCGGCGACGTTAAGCAATGATCGGGTGGGTCAACTGTTGGTGCAACGGGGTGATTCCGTTGAGGCGGATCAGGTGATCGCGATTATGAATTCCCAAAATCGTCTGCAAACTGCCTTACTCGAAGCCCAAGCCCAGGTCAAAGTCGCCCAAGCTGAATTAGCCCAGGTGAAAGCCGGGGCAAAATCTGGAGAGATTGCGGCTCAAAAATCGGAAATTGTTCGCCTTCAGAAAAATCTAGAGGGGGAACTTGCCACCCAACAAGCCGCGATCGCTCGTTGGCAAGCTGAAGTCAAAACTGCCCAGGCTGAGTATGATCGCTATTTGTGGCTTTATCAAGAAGGTGCGATTTCGGCTTCGGAGTTAGACCAAAAGAAACTGGTTCTGGACACCACTCAAGCACAATTGAACCAAGCCAGCGCTCAACAAGACCAAAGTGCGGACACAATTCGGGAGCAAATCCGACAAGCTCAAGCTAACTTAGATAAGATTGCAGAGATACGTCCCGTTGATGTGCAGATCGCCCAAGCGCAGGTGGATAGGGCGATAGCCGCCGTGAAAAAAGCGCAAGCGGATCTGGCTGAAGCCTACATTCGCGCCCCGATCGCTGGTCGAATTCTGGATATTTATGCCCAATCTGGAGAAGTGGTGGACGCCACAGGTATCGCCCAGTTAGGACAAACCAGCCAGATGCAAGTCGTCGCAGAAGTCTATCAGACTGACATTGGTGAGGTTCGGGAAGGTCAAACTGCAATGATTACCAGCTCATCCTTTTCCGGTGAACTGCGGGGAACGGTTCAACAGATTGGATTACAGGTGCTGCAACAAGAAGTTACCAGTGGTGAACCGGGAGAAAATCTAGATCGCCGGGTCATCCAAGTGAGAATTGGACTCAATCCAGACGATAGCCAACGGGTGGCTAATTTAACCAATTTGCAAGTCCAAGTGGCGATTCAACTGGATGCGCCATCCACGACGACTCAGTAAGTACCTAAATTTTAATTTAGTCAGGTTGAGTTAAAAATTGTCAAACTCCTCAATCTCTTACTATTCCCTGTTAAGAGTTCCCTTTCCTCACCATCATTGCCATGTTTCACCAATTCTTCCGCAAAACGCCACTTGCTTGGTTACAAATGAGTCGCCAAAAGGCACGGTTGCTGGCTGCGATCGCAGGCATTGCCTTTGCTGATTTTCTCATGTTTTTTCAACTGGGAGTCAGAGATGCTCTCTATGATTCCCAGGTTCGTCCTTATACGACACTCCAAGGGGATTTATTTTTAGTGAATAAATTGTCAGATAATCTGGCATCGATCAAAAGTTTCTCACGAGCGAATCTTTATCAAGCCGCAGGCATTAATGGTGTCGAGTCCGTTAGCTTACTATATATTGGTCAAGCCGCTTGGCGCAATCCGGATAACCAAGCCAGTCGTCAAATCTTTGTCTATGGAATCGAGCCGAATCAGCCCGCGTTTAATTTGCCGGATGTGAATCAACAACTCGATCAACTGAAGTTATTAAATCACGCCTTATTTGACCGAGCCGGAACCCTGGATCAAATTGGCGATGTTCCCGCGTTGCTGGAAGAAGAGAATCCGCTTTCGGTTCAGGCAAATGATTTGCAAATTCAAATTGTGGGATTATTTACACTGGGTAGCTCCTTTTCAGCGATTGGTAGTTTAATTACCAGTGATTCTACTTTTTTGCGCTTGTTTCCTGAACGACAAGTAGATGACATTGATTTAGGGATTATTCAAGTCAACTCTGATGCCAATATTGAGCAGGTACGGTCAGATTTACGAGAGATTTTACCCGATGATTTACTGATCTTAACGATTGATGAATTTGCCGCTCGTGAACTTGCCTATTGGAATACGGGATCGGCGATCGGCCCAACGTTTAACCTGGGTGTGGCGATTGGCTTTTTGGTGGGAGCGGTGATTGTTTATCAAATTCTTTACACTGATGTTTCTGATCATTTGCCTGAATACGCGACATTGAAGGCAATGGGCTATAGTGATGCCTATCTGATTGGAGTTCTCACTCAAGAGGCTTTGCTGTTAGCCGCTTTGGGCTTTGTGCCAGGGTTTTTACTCTCTAGTGGACTGTATAACCTGTTTCAGTCTGCCACACTTTTACCCATTGGCATGAAACTCTCTCGTGCGATAACGGTGTTGGCATTGACGATGATTATGTGTGTTGGTGCCGGCGCGATCGCGTTGCGAAAATTGCAGCAAGCTGATCCGGCGGATATTTTTTAATCGGGAATGGGGAATGGGGAATGGGGAATGGGGAATAGTAAGGATTTGATTATTCTGAAACTTTATTATTAAAGCGGACAAAGTTTATGTTTAAATAATCATTAATTAAAGTTATTTTAAGCCTCCCAAAAATCACTAAAAATAGTAGAAAAGATGCCCAATTATACTTCACCAATTAACCCTGTAATTTCAGTTCACCATCTCAATCATTACTTTGGTCGAGGTGAACTCCGTAAACAAGTATTATTTGATATCAATCTAGATATTTACCCCGGAGAGATTGTGATTATGACTGGACCATCGGGTTCAGGGAAAACCACTTTATTAGCACTCGTTGGTGGATTGAGATCGGCTCAAGAAGGCAGTCTCACGATTTTGGGACAAGAAATGTGTGGTGCGAGTAAGCGTCAACTGATGCAAGTGCGGCAAAAAATTGGCTATATTTTTCAAGCACACAACTTACTTACATTCCTAACGGCGAAGCAGAATGTCCGCATGTCCTTGGAACTGCACGATCGCTACCTGAATCGAGATATCGATCGACTCGCAACCGAGACACTCAACGCCGTTGGTTTAGGCGATCGCCTCAATTACTATCCAGAGAATCTTTCTGGGGGACAAAAACAGCGAGTTGCGATCGCCCGTGCGTTAGCCAGTCATCCCCAAATTGTCCTGGCTGATGAACCGACGGCTTCCCTGGATAAAAAATCGGGTCGGGATGTTGTCGAAATTATGCAGCGTTTAGCTAAAGAGCAAGGGTGTACAATTTTGCTGGTTACCCATGATAATCGGATTCTGGACGTGGCTGATCGGATTATTCAGATGGAAGATGGTTTTTTGGTAGAAGCAGCACAGGATAAGTTTTTGACGACTTCCATGCAAGCAGGGGGAGGAAATCGGAGTTTATCGTGATGTCAAAAGACAGGTTATTGTCTCCCCCATTTTCAACCTAAGTATACCCCGCATAACTAATATTTAATAGTCATTTTTTTAGTTATTGGATTTTACCGCAATCTATTTAGGATTGTTATATATAGGTTAAAATTTAACAAATGAGTGGTTTTTGTTTTGTTGAGGTTTGTTCAATTGTGCTAATTGAGCGTGAATCTTTTTAAAGTCCCTGATGTGCTGGTCACTGAGGAAAGCCGTAAGGGGTTCCCAGGTATTTTCACTCGATTTAGCCCTCATAATTTCAGTATTAGAAGGTAAATGAATTAGGGATAATTGTCCAGCTTTTAGGGTGGCTTGGTAATTCCTTCCTTTGAGACAGTTTGTCTTTTGGCTAGCCAGCAAATTCTTGAGAACTGTGGCAACAAACTGAGTGCGATGCCATTGAGTGGAAGAGACTTGAGTCGAGTTTGTAGAGCGGCTATCAGAGGGAGGTGTTTTTGAGTTACACAATTGCTGGATTTGCAGATAATCCCTGGAAGAATCATAGCTGACGTTTCGATACTTTTGCAGTCCCCTTAGGGTATAAGCCTTTCCCAGTCGGGAACCTTTAAAAGCGAGTCCCTTAAAGCCATAGCTGATACCAGTAAGGTTTCCGGAGTCGTTGGCAGAAATGCGGACATTCACATCGGCTGTGGTTAGTTGTTTAATTAGGTTAGGTAACGTCAGAGGAATAGAGGTGAAGTGGTCAATTGTTTCCTGGAGATGCTGCTTGATAGGTTTCTCTGGGGGAGATAAACGCAAACCCCTTTCGTATTGGAATGTCTCCCGTCGGCGTCGCCGTTCCTGTCCAGTGGAAGGAGCCTGTTTTTCACTGTCCCAACTTGGTGTTACTGGGGTAAGATTATACTGTTTTTCTAGTTCTCTGAGGGTTCGTTCAGAACGCTTCCAGTCCATCCAGGAGGATACGGTTAATCCATCGGTGATTTGCACCCGATTGACTACAATATGGAAATGCGATCGCACTTTACCTTCTTCGGTGGTTGTGTCGTTATGAGAGTAGAGAACCCACTGGCATTCAGAACATCCGATTTTGTTCAGGTAGGTTTGAGCAAATTGCAAGACTTGGAGTGTAGAGAGTTTTTCGTCGGGGTGGGGACTTAAGGAGATGTGAGCAACGGGAAATTTGACTCGGTTGGAACGGCGGGAAACCAGGTGGAAGGCTTGAGAGAATTCTTCTCTGGTGGTGCCTAGCATATTGCCACCCAGGTATTGGGCGTCGGGTTTGCTTTCAATATATCGTAGCAGACTGTTGAAGTCGGAGCCTTTGGTGATTTTGCCAATCATTTTTCGTCTAGGGATTCAGGTGGGTTGAGGAGTTGGGATTGTACAGTTTTGAGTAAGTCGAGGACTTGTGCAACGGCTTCTGTGGCTTCAGCGATATTGGAAATGTCTTGTCCGGATGTTACAGCCGCGTTCATCGCTAAAACCTGTTGGTTGAGACTGTTGCTGATTCGACCCAGTTGGAGGACTAAGTAGTAGTTGACCTCTGGTGGTTGAGTGGGTATTTCTCGCCGGGAAGCGCAGCGTCTGAGATATTCGGAAAGACTTATCCCAGCTTTTTGAGCTTTAATCAGCCAGCTTTTTTTCTCAGTCGGTGTGACTCGGATTTTAATTTCAGTTGTTTTGTTCATGGTTCATGGCGGCTACCTGTTTTAGCTGCGGGAGGAAAGGTGTGGAGTTAGGTGCTGATTCCGGAAGGGGTGTTAACCGGGGTTTGGAGTCTAAATGGGGGAACAAACACTTGGCTTGCTCTGGTAGTGGGGAGCTGTATATCGATTAACCTAGCGCAAAACTGATTCATCGGATCGATTTTCTTTAAAAAACTATCCTAAGGAAGATTATTTGGGGCAAGTTTGGAATTTTTAGGAGGGATAATTGAGGGGAATAGCTGATAATATTCACTCAAAACTGTAAGGTGTAAGGGCTTAGGTTAGCGTCAATTGGCTAATAATACGCTAATTGGGTGTAATTTTTCCCTCACTTGTCCCTCATTTTTTGAGGAAAATACTCAGTAAAAAGTACAGATGTGCCATGGCACGTCTGTTTAAGGTCAAAACGGGAATTGTTTAGTTGCTGAGGTGACTGTTTTTTAGGAATTTCAGTAGATAATTCGGCGATTGAACCGATGTTCTAGGGATAGCGGGGAACGGAAAATAAATCTAATGCAGCGCGGCTTCAAATACCAACCTGTTAACAGGCTGACGAAAAAGCAGATATCATAAACAAGTGCAACCTGGGAGCTTTTGTACGAGCGATCGCTATCCTAGTGCAAGAAGGCAGAAATAACTGAACAGCTAATATCTCCCCCCGCTTCCCCTGCTCCCTCTGCTCCCCCTGCTTCATCGTATCTACGAAGCTGCTCAAGTATTTTTATGCCCGCTGCACTAGCAACCCCATTCCGAATACAATAGTTGTGCTTATCGCTGTTCTCAGATACTTTTTCTCCCGAAGATGCCAATCAACCGCCAGCGCTACGCCGATAATTGGTCAGACATCGCCCTATCTGTCAAAGAAGCTGCTCTTTGGCGCTGTCGCCACTGTGGGAAACAATGTCTGCGTCCAGGCGAAAAGCCATCCAATCTCACTCGTTCGGAGTGGACAATGGCGACGCTATCGGTGCATCATGCTAATTTTATGCCAGAGGACAACCGACTGTCCAATCTAATTCCTTTGTGTACGCCTTGTCATATCGCTGTCCATGGGGGACGCAATGGTAATGTCTCTCCCGGTCAACTGTCCTTGTTTAGCTATATTTATGATGAGAATGGGGTATTGAAGATTATTCCAAATATCCATTTATTCTCTCTAACTTCAAGTTGAGAAATCAGCATCCTACGTGCACTATCAGTTGATTATCGCCTTGAAACAACTCAACGATGAACGAGCCATTTCTCATCGGATTGAGAGGTTACAGATGCAGAACCTCACAACAGGAGTTGGAATATCATTACACGGCTTAAGCCGTCTTCGCCGTTTGCACCCTCTCGATTACCTGTTCGCGCACGGAGTTCCCAGCCGTTACCGCAATCAGTTCCCAGTCCTCTGGTGTCAAAATTCCCTGCAATAATTCTTGTAACCCAGCTCGAAGTGGCTTAGAACTGCTATCTCTCTCTGGGCTTGCTAAATCCTCCTCCAACACAGCTAATAACCGCTCCTGCACCTCTGGTGTAGGATGAAGCAACCGCTCCATCAGTAATCCTCGTCCACAAATTAGCGCGGCTTCGGCTCCTACTCCTAAATTCCAATCCACCAGCAGTTCCTTGAATTCTCGTATTACAATTGAGCGCAACCGAGCCAACTGGCTATATCTCTCTGGATGAGCCATCACCGCTCCTAGATTAGCACCCCAGTCAAACCCAGCGCTAATATCACAGTCCGCTTCATCCTCAATGCGAACCGCTTCCCTCAGCCATTCTGAGTCATAGGTGAATGTTTCCCAATCAAAATGCATCTGCTATTGCCCTTACTGATTAACTACCGTCTGAGTCGTCCATACTCGAAGTAAATCAAATCCTCTTTATCAGAATCAGCTCCAAAGTTCATCATATTCCTTGAATCGTAGAATCTTTCTGCCCCAGGTAGTGCATGGAGAGCGACTCTACCTTCATATCCCAAGTCTAAACTCCTGAACCTTGCAAAGTTTAATAATAAGGTTCCCACACCCTTCAACTCAGGGGGTCGTTGAATCGCCCTTCGATTCCAAGGTGCCGAAGCTAGGGCTTCGATGTAGATAAGTCTGTGTCCGACTTCAACCTGGGAACGATGCTGCTGAGTTTCAATCCATAGTAATCCTTGGGTTTTTCCCTGGTACTCGATGGCGTAACTCTCATAGTTGTCCCTAGAAATAGAAATGCGCTTCTTAAATAGCCAATCCCAATACTTATCCTCTTGACCATATAGCCTGAGCTGTTCTTTCCATAGATTTTCAAAGTCATCAATGTGGTTCTGTGCGAGAGTCAGTAGAACCGCCTCAACGACTTGATTATCAATACCTCGAATAAGCTGTACAGAGCGCTGCAAACGTAAATCTCCTTATCCTCCTCATCCACAAACCAACCATTCAGTTACGATGGCGGAAGTTTTTAAATCGTCTTAAGTAACCCCATCAACTTATACTTGCGAGCGTGAGTCGTCATCAACTGAGTTCGGTAATCATTCCATTCACTCTGTTGCCCTAACTGGAAATAAGCAGCGCGAGCTTTTTGCAACCACTCCACCGCTGCATCGTAAGCCTTCGCTTTACCCTGATTTATGATATCTTCTGCATGGTGACGAGCTTGTTCAATCACCCATTCTGGGCGATGGAAAATCGCCACATCCATTACCCGATGGATTAAGGGGTCACGACAATAACGTCCTAATGCGGCAATGGCATCATCAATTAACTTTTCGTGCAAGAAGATATCCACCTGGGCTTCTTGGGTACTCCAACTATCACATTGCCGCAGATGTTCAAGCAAGTCACCTTGCACCGTTAACCAGTTCTCCCCGGCTAAATGCTGCACGCTTTGATAATCTTTGAAAGATGGCTGTGCTTTAAAGGCTTCTATTCGGGCAGAAAGTGCCGCTTTTTGTTCACCCAACCCCTCGGCTAAGTTACTCGTCCAGTCTGCCAGTTGATAGCGATGGATGCCCAAGGGTTTATACTGGCTTAGGGTTGCCCAATAGGAATGAGATGGCATGGATTCTGGAAGTGTTAGTCCATGTTGAGCAATTAAGAGAGCTTCAGGTATAGCATCTTGTTCTCGCAGTGCTTTGGCGACTTCTAATGCTTGTTCAACACAGGTGAGTTGATTTTTTTGTGCCATCACCTCATCTACACGCCCCAGACGAGTTAACATCGTCAAATATTCTGGTTCAATCGCTTCAGCACGGGCAAGATTGAGGTATTCTTCCTGCCGTTGTTGACGTTCTAAGATAGAGAGGCGTATCCGAGTAAGTTGGTCAGCATCATCGGGACGATTATCCTCCCACAAATCTGTTGATTCTCCCCGTAAGACAGCCTGTAATGCCAAATCATCCCACCCTTGACGCAAGGCGGCTGAAGCTAAGTTAAACGTTGCTCCCAACCGATCTTGCCAGTCTTCTAAATTGATTTGTAAATCGACTTCCTCACCGGGTTGAAATTCAGCGCTTAAAATTGCCTCAGCCCAAACTGGATCAAGGAGTGACATTAAATAATCACTATCCCCACCATACTCAACTAGGTCATCCCAATCTTCGGTACAAGCTTGGGTAATGGCTTCTAGAATAACCAGCGCATTATTGCCATCGCCTTGTTCACTAAAGGCTTGAGCCTGTGCCAAAATATCGGGTAATTCCTCTTCAATCGGGTTATCCTCATATCCCTCTTCCCAATAACGCAAGGCATTTCTCATCAGAGACTTAACCTGAGAGCGATAGGGTTGGGGATTTACGGATGTTTGACGTTTGGCTCTGATTGGAGCTTGGGGAATGGGTTGGGTGATTTGGGTAACAATGTTATCAATATCGTCAATTAACTCTGGCTGCTTGGCGACCAATTTTTGGATCAGCCCTTGTGTTTGGACAAGATTGAGTTGATCTAGTAATTGCTCTAGGGAAGGGCGCTCTTGGATAGTTTCGGGTTGGTGCAGACAAAGCAGTGCTGTGGCGACAATATGCTTGCACCATCCTTCAAAAGTATAGGCACAGGTGCAATTTGCCTGTTTAATTCCAGCCCGGTCAAATTGGAGGTTGACACGGTAGGGTTCAACTTCGTTGCCTTCTACGGTAGCTTGGATGGTATTGCCTCTGGAGCAACAGCTCACCACTGCACCGGAGTGATAGTACTGTTCACCACGCTGGAATACTTTGGGTGTTGTGCGATCGCGGTAATGGGTTTCAAGTAGCTCAGGTATTGACATGTTTCCCTCGGAGACGGGCTTACCTCTTGAAGCTTACAATGCTTTCTATATTCGGCGGTTGAAGTAACCCTATCAACTTATACGTGTGAGCGAGATTTAGTTCTGTGGTGTTGAAGTCATATCCTAATTTATATACGACACCTGAGAACTCAAATACAAACTCATATTTGCTGTCCTCACAATGGAACCGTTGGCGTTTACAGGGAGGGGTATGAGTTGTTGATGCGATTAAGTTTAGCTCAGTTGGGGGCGGCTTGGGGACAGGTGCGTCGAGGGAGTCGGAGTGCGGGGATTGATGGGATTACGACGGATTGGTTTGCTTTGGTAGTGAATGAGCAACTGGCTGTGTTGCAGCATCAATTGCAACAGGAGTGTTATTATCCTTGTCCAGCTAAAGGGTTTTATTTGAATAAAGCTAAGGGGGGTAAACGGTTAATTGGAATTCCGGTGGTGCGGGATAGAATTGTTCAGCGTTGGCTGTTGGATGAGATTTATTTACCTCTGGAAGATGCCTTTCTTGATTGTAGTTATGCCTATCGCCCAGGGCGGGGAATTCAGATGGCGGTGCAGCATCTATTTTCGTTTTACCAGTTTCAACCCGCTTGGGTGTTGAAGGCGGATATTACTCAGTTTTTTGATCATCTTTGCCATGCGCTGTTGCTGACGGATTTAGAAGATTTGGGGGTAGAACCGATTCTTCTGCAACTGATTGAGGCACAGTTAAATGCTGGAATTGTGATGGGTAAACAGCGCTTCTTTCCGAGTAAGGGAGTATTGCAGGGGGCGATATTGTCGGGGGCGTTGGCTTTCTTTGTATTTGACGGAGTTTGACCGCCATTGTTTGAGTCAGGGAATTAATTTGGTGCGCTATGGGGATGATTTTGTGGTGGTGGCTGGGGATTGGCTACAAGTTAATCGCGCGTTGGAGCAAATTACGCAGTGGTTGGCGGATATTTATCTGACATTACAACCAGATTGGACTTTGGACAAAATCAGTATTTTTGCGTATTACTTACGCAAATAAAATAAGGAACAATAACTCCTCTATCTCAGCTCGAAGAAAAGCTCAGAAATACCGGATTTAGAAGGTTACAGAGTAAAGCTTAGGAGACTTG
>NZ_JAVJNP010000211.1:0-1951 GCF_040217205.1 Coleofasciculus sp. A1-SPW-01
GTAGGCTTACAGTTGATCCGAACTGGGGAAGCATTCGGAAGTGTGTATCAGTTGATGGCTAGTGGTCTATTCAACTCTTGCGTCACCAGACTTGTCTCTGGCAATCCCCACGCTCCACGTTAGTAGCGTGGGGTTGCTGAAGTTCAAGGTAACTGGGGACAAGCGACTGCTGATTTAGAAGTGGGAATTGGGGATTTTGACACCTGTTTAATTAAAGCAGTTCTCACCTTCTCATACTCTACCTCGACCTGAACCCGTTGCTCCGCAGGGACTTCAGTTATACCCGCACCTGCCAAGGCTTCCAACTCCTTGCAGAGATGGGAAAGAGTGACAGCACCCAGATTCGCGCTACTCGAACGGAGACTATGAGCCGCCTGTCTTAGAGCCTCTGCATCTTGGGTTGCGATCGCGGATTGAATGGCTTGAAGTCGTTCGGGTGCATCTTCTAAATAGTCCCCCACAATTTTATCCAAGACAACATTGGCTTTTGCTCCCGCTAATTTCTCTAAGGATTGCCATATCTTAGGATCTAATACCTCCGACTCCGTATCAAGCAACCTTGGCGACGCCGGAAAAACACCTGCGCCCTCATCTCCATGTAACCCCTGATGACTATCCGATACCTTCTGCAACGCCTGAACCAGTTTTGGCAACTCAATCGGTTTCGTAATATAATCATCCATCCCCGCCGCCAAGCACTGTTCTCGATCCCCCCGCCGAGCATAAGCCGTCAGCGCAATAATCCGGGGGCGTTCGCCAGCAGCCCACTGCTCACATATCTGGCGCGTCGCGGTTAAACCATCCATTTCTGGCATTTCCACATCCATAAACACGACATCATAAGACTGGCTCTGCAAAGCCTGTAATGCTTCTGCACCGTTACTCACGACATCAGTCTGATAGCCCAGTTTCTTGAGCAACAGGAGGGCAAATTTCTGATTCACCCGATTGTCTTCCGCTAGCAATATCCGTGTTTTATGGGTTTTTGTTAAAGGCGTGATTTGCATTGTGTTCTGTCTATTAGGCTGGATTATTCCTCTCCCTATTGTGTAGGTAAGGAGGCTATTTAGACCTACGCCAGATTGCCGAATTTTTCATGCTAAATCGACGTAATTTTTGTTTGCTTTTGTCTGGAGCCGGCGAGTGAGCTTTTCTGGGCGACTGACTGAGAGTATAATTCTCTGTGTGCGTTGCCACATCACTCTAAATTATTGATTTGAATCACTGCTTTTTTGGAGAAAATTTGCTATTTGAAACAGCGGCAGTAAGCTTCCCTCCTGGGCTGGTGTCGCAGGAATAGCCGCTTTGTTGATGATTTATTGGGAATGATTCAGCGTTTAATCAATATCCAGAAGATGCTGACCTGAGTAGTGTAACTGCTGCCAAAGATCTTGAATTTGATCATAAGCCTGTTCCGGAGGCAATTTTCCTGAGGTTTGTAGGTTGCAGATGGTGGTCACTCGCTGAGCAAATTCTTGTAAATTGGCATTAAAGTCCAGATATTCCGGTTTCTTATGACCATGATAGCGACAACGAGGATATAAAAAATTCAGGCGATCGCTCATTTAGGGCTTCTCCCAGATTCTTGAAATTTTCTTTCTGTCTATTAAAACTCCTATTATTAATCAAAAATCTTGATATTGACCAATCGTTGTGAACATTTCAGAAAATTTCTTGGGTCAGTTCATAGTCAAGATGACGGTAGCGATAAAACCCGGATTCATCTGCCTAAAAAAATAGGTAGTTTTGTAGCTTATGTTACTGATGCTAGGGGCATAAGTCTAGTTTGCCAAAACTCTCTCGGCTCTCTCGTACTTAGGGTGATAATAAAGTCTTATGAATTAAGCCAAAGTCCCACGGTGTAATGCTTGTAGGTTGGGTTGACGAAGGAAACCCAACTAATTAAGCGATTAAGCTAGGTTTTCTTCAAATCAAGCCAATCGCTACACAT
>NZ_JAVJNP010000213.1:0-24623 GCF_040217205.1 Coleofasciculus sp. A1-SPW-01
TTCCCGCACCACCATTACCTGTCAAACTAATCGTTCCATTTACGGAAGAAACAGTCGAACCCGCATCTCCCATTCTTATCCCATCATTATTATCCGTTCCGCTTCCGCCTGTCCCTATCAGGGTAATATTCCCGGTTGCGGAGGATGTCACCACACTAGCATCGACAATAGAAATACCATCGTTAAATCCTCCTGTTCCCGTACCGCCAATACCTATCAAACTAATCGTTCCGTTAACTGAAGAAACAGTCGAACCCGCATCTTGCATTTTTATCCCATCATTACCATTCGTTCCGCTTCCGCCTGTACCTGTTAGAGTGATATTTCCGGTTCCGGAGGATGTCACTGTACTACCCTCGACAATAGAAATACCATCGTTGAATTCTCCCATTCCCTCACCGCCAATACCTGTCAAACTAATCATTCCATTCACGGAAGAAACAGCCGAACCCGCATCTTGCATTTTTATCCCATCATTACCATTCGTTCCGCTTCCGCCTGTCCCTGTCAGGGTGATATTCCCGGTTGCGGAGGATGTCACCACACTACCCTCGACAATAGAAATACCATCGTTAAATTCTCCCGTTCCCGCACCACCATTACCTGTCAAACTAATCGTTCCATTCACGGAAGAAACAGCCGAACCCGCATCTTGCATTTTTATCCCATCATTACCATTCGTTCCGCTTCCGCCTGTACCTGTTAGAGTGATATTCCCGGTTGCGGAGGACGTCACCACACTACCCTCGACAATAGAAATACCATCGTTAAATTCTCCCATTCCCGCACTACCATTACCTGTCAAACTAATCGTTCCATTCACGGAAGAGATACGGGAGTTTAAATTACTAATACTAATTCCGTCATTATTATCTATCCCATTTCCACCTGTTCCGTTTAGAGTAATCGCACCTATTCCAGTTGTTTCTATTACACTACCATCGTTCACAACAATACCGAAATTGTTGTCACCACCGTCACCTCCCGTACCTGTAATATCAATACTGCCATCTCCAGTGTTAATGGTACTGTTCTTAATAGTAACGCCAGCAGTAGAGGCAGCATTACCCCTACCCGTGCCGATGAAATTGCCACCTCCTGTATCAATCGTGGCATTGGTAATGTCCAGAATACCACCATTTATATTATCGAAATCAGCATTAAGAGTGACATTCCCACCATTCGTTCTGATAGTCTGATTAACGACAATCTCGTTATTGGCTTGAGCAGTAATTCCGACTCCGCTTGCACTAATATTAATCGCTGCATCAAAAGTAATAGTGTCAGTCGCTTGCAGAATCACGTTTGCCACGGCATCATTAATCGTGCCATTATTAATCGTGTTATCTTCTCCAGGATCATTAAAGGCATCATTTGCGGCTAGTTGATTAGGAGTATTTTCACCTGCGATAACGGTTATATTTTCGGGGTCTAAGAGCAACTGACCCAATTGACCTTGCATCGCTGACAAGTTAACAGTGCCAGCATAATCTAGATACTGTTTGCCCGATATTTCAGCAAAGCCACCATCACCACTTTCGCTACCGCCTCGTGCTGTAATTGTTCCATAAAAACGGCTGGCTTCATCTGCCCAAATAATAACCCGTCCCCCATTCCCATCAGTTAAAGCATCTGCATTAATGATTGAATCTGCGCTAACAAACGTGATATCAGCATTGGGAATTGTGCCTTCTCCTTGATAATCCCCACCAATTCTTACTGTACCGCCATTATCGATACCAGAGGCGTCAAGATTGGCGGAAAGTAACCCAACTTTTTTGCCAATCACATTGATTTCACCGCCAGTTGAGGGTGAGGATGAGGAGGGCGCAAAGCCTTGCGCCCCTACGGTGTCGTCAACGGTGTCGCCAATGGTTTCGTCAATCGTGGAAACATCGATTGTGCCAGAAATAATTGCAACTCCTGTTTCATTGGGTAGGGTTATCTGAGAGTCTGCTAGTTTTACTTCTCCTGATGGAGTGACATCAACGCCAGTCTCTACCGTTTGGGCTGAACCTGTTAACAACTCGGCGACATTTAATGGTGTGATTGGCACTAATACCCCGTCTTGATTCCGAGGCGCAGTAATCTCTAATGAAAGTAACTGTCCCGATTGAGAAATCCTCACCCGATTTGACCCTTCAACTGCCGTAATTGTAATCTGTCCCCCAGGTGCAGTTAGTTCCCCGGTGTTAATCACGGTTCCCCCTAATAGGGTTAACGTCTGTCCCGGAGAAACGGCTAAATTCCCAGCATTGACAATTGTCCCCGATTGGGATAAATCAAAGGCAAATTGATTGGGTGCTCCTACCAACTGCAAATAATTATTATCCCCAAATGCATTGAACCAAAGATTATCGCCAAACCCAATACCTGTCGCGGTTGTGGTGATGAAATCAGCAGGAACATTTAATTGAGCATTTGTGCCAAACACAATCCCGGCTGGATTCATCAAATATAAATTCGGCGTTCCTCCTGTCACCTGAATCAAGCCATTAATCAGTGAGGGATTTCCGCCAACCACTCGCCCCAAAATATTCCTCAAATTCGGATTCGCCAGAAAATTGGCAATTTGCCCTGCATCTAAGCCAAATTCCTGAAAACTGTGGAAGAGATTCGCCTCATCTGCATCCAGACTCCCCCCGGAAATGTTAAACTGATTCCCCTCCGGTGTAATCACTGTCCCTGTACCATCAGGGGCGGCGGTAATTGGTTCAGCGTTTGTAGTCGGCGCTGTCTTCGCCACCAAAATTAAACCCGCAACTAGAAACAACCAGCTAAAGCACCATTGAGCAGATTTCATGGGAGTAAGAGTTAAGGAAGGATATAGCTCAATTTTTTCGCTTATGCCAGTATTTTTTTCCTTGTCGTTATAAAATTATAAAAAACGATAGCTAATTTAGGTTTAATTAATTTTAATTTACATCTGAACGTTTCCCGGATAGGAGTTGTATCGGTTATGAATAACAGAAAGATTTGCGGATAAATATTCTATTACTAACGTGCTATTGTGTCAAGTTAAATTTGAGGAGAGGGCGACCCGATCCAATTGGGTGGACAAGAGTTGTTAATTTATGCAAGCGGATCGCCCCGACAAGTGCCTTTATTGTGTGTTCTTATCGGTAAGCTGTTCGGCATTTAAACCTTAATGTCAATAATGGCGAAAGCCTTGTAGTGCGTTTAGCGAAGCCATGCCGCAGGCTTTGCATCTTGCTCGCTACTAATACCCAAGTTAAATGCATGACAGCCTAATCAAGGTATCACCTTTGTCAGGCATTCACACCTTGTACCAATCGCAACCATCCACCAGAAATTAAAAGGCAGAGCGGTTGCCAACACCCACCTATTAACAAGAGGCAAAAAACCAGATATCATAAACCTTAAAGCCTTCTGTTTTTTACCTTTTTATAGGATAACCCACTTATGTCAAGCGAATTTAACTTCTTTCAACAGTGGTATCCCCTCTCCCCGGTTGAAGATCTCGACCCCAAACAACCCACTCCCGTAACCGTTTTGGGGTTGCGCTTGGTGATTTGGAAACCACCTTCCTCAGCAACCTATCGTGTTTTTCTCGATCAATGTCCTCATCGGTTAGCACCCTTAAGCGAAGGGCGTGTTGATGAAAAGACAGGGAACTTGGTATGCAGTTACCATGGTTGGCAATTTAATTCTCAAGGAATTTGTACTCATATTCCCCAAGCCGAAACTCCCCAAATTGTGACCAAAAATCAAGATAATATCTGTGTACAAACTCTTCCCTGTTGCCAGGAAAATGATTTACTTTGGGTTTGGCTCGATGCCAATTCCCCAGAACTAGCGGCGGCTACTCCTCGCCCCCTATCGCCCCAAGTTGATGCCAGTAAAGGGTTTGTTTGGTCTTCGATGGTGCGTGACTTGGACTATGATTGGCAAACCTTAGTGGAAAATATTGCTGATCCTAGCCATGTTCCCTTTGCCCATCACGGTGTTCAGGGAAATCGGGATCAAGCCCAGCCCATTGCTATCGAAATTGTCCAATCAACTGCCAATCGAATTGAGGGGAATACTGTCGGACGTTTTAACACAAAAATGACATTTGAGCCGCCTTGTCATTTGGAATATGCTATCAGTTTTGGCGACAAAGGACAGCAGGTGGGATTGGTAACTTACTGTATCCCAGTTGCTCCCGGTAAATCGCGGATAGTGGCTCAGTTTCCTCGTAATTTTGCCAAAAGCTTATCGCGGTTAACTCCTCGCTGGTGGAATCATATTACAGTCCGCAATCTGGTACTGGATGGGGATATGATTTTGTTGCATCAGCAAGAGCGTTTTCTCCAACAACGCCAATCAGTGGAAAGCTGGAAAACTGCCTATAAATTGCTAACCAGTGCTGATCGCTTTGTGATTGAGTTTCGTAAATGGTTTGATAAATACTGCCAAGGAACCCTACCGTGGAAGCAGGTGGGGCTCAATTCTTCAGATACAATCTCTATCAACGATAACCGCCAGGAAGTGCTGGATCGTTACCGACAACATACCCAGCATTGTCGTAGCTGTAGCGCCGCTTTGAAAACGGTGCAGCGTTTACAAGTTGTACTTTTAGGGGGCTTTGTGCTAACAGTTTCTGGCGTTGCCTTACTTCCCGATGTGTTGCGATCGCGTCTAGGTTTACCGTTAATGATTATGGCATTTTTGGGTTTGGCGACATTCACTTGGCTGAAAGTTTGGCTAGAACCCCGATTCTATTTTGTGGACTATATTCATGCTCAACGATAGATGGTTATCTGGTTTTATTAAGTGTTGGCATCCAACCTTTTAGATCCCCATTCCGTCCCCCTTTTAGATCCCCCTCCCGTCCCCCTTCAAAAGGGGGAAGCCAGATGTTGCTTCGCTTTTTGTTCCATGGGGGAGACCAGATGTTGCTTCGCTTTTTGTTCCATGGGGGAAGCCAGATGTTGCGAGAGTGTAGCATCAGTTTGAGGAGAGGGCGACCCGATCTAATTGAGTGGATGGGAGTTGTTAATTTATGCAAGCGGGTCGCCCCTACAAGCGCCTTAACAATGACAAATGACAAATGACAAATGACGAATGACGAATGACGAATGACCAATAACAAAATCCTTTATTTAATCACCGCGTCATTTCTATTTTGGCTAGGCGGTTCTCATCCTTCTCCAGCAGAAATAATTGATCCAGCTATGTTATCCGGGGATATCCGTTTAACCCTGAAACGTGGCGTGTGGAAAACCTGGGAAGGGGAACCTGTTTATCAGGATATTACCCTCGATTTAGTCTGTGATGCGAATAAGTGCGATCGCGAGGTGTGGGGATTTGCGCCAAAGTTCAATCAGGCGGATCATCAGGGAATTCTCCAGACAAGTCAACGGGGACGATTATGGAACCTGGATGTGCAGATGCAAATTAGTCCTGATCCTTGGCAATCCCTAGAAGGACAAGCAGAGTATGATATCCAAGTGCGCTTGCATGACGATAATCAACTAATTGGCACTTATTCTGGAACCCTAAATGACCAACCTGTCAAGGGAGAAGTCCAGGGAATTATTCGTCCCCATTGGTCAAAACCTGTAGCAAATCATCGTCCTCTGCGTCCCCAAGAACATCCTCGGTTAATCTTTCGCCAAGATCAACTTCCCCAATTGCGTCAACAGGCTAAAACGCCTAGGGGTGAGGCGATTCTGGCACAGTTGCAACGGAGTCTTGATCAACCTATCTATTATGATGGCTATGTGCCAACCGGGGGCTATCACGCTGCTGGTTACTGCTTCCTCTCCCTAATCCAGCAGGATCAAGCTGCCGCCGAAACTGCTTGGCAGATTACGGTTAATTCCATGAACCAACCGGGAAGCCGTTTACTGGAACATTCTACAGTAGTCGCAGGCTTGGCGTTGGCGTATGATTTGTGTTATCCAGCTTGGGATGAGGAACAGGTACAACAGGTGGCGGATTGGTTAGCCACTCAAACCGCCCTGCTGGTGAAGGGAACAGCGGGTAATGGCTGGAATCCTAACCCAGCAAGTAACTGGAATGCGAGGGCGCGAGGGGCGGCTGGGTTAGCGGCGTTGGCGCTACTGGAGGAGGGGGATGTAGAGACTCGGCGTTGGCTGAAAGTGGCGGAACGGAATATTAAACGCTATCTTACCATTGGTATTGGCGATCGCGGTTTTGGGTCTGAGGGGGATCATTATAGTACAGAACCCTGGTTTCTCACGGTGATGCCCTTTTTACAAGCGTATCAGACAGTGTTGGGGGAAGATTTGGTCACGCGATCGCACGCGGCTTGGTTTCTACCCCAGTATGTAACCCGGATGGTAGGTGAAGACGGGGAAGTGGCGATTCCCACCTATGGGCGTCATCGCTTAAGCCCCACGGGTTCTATCTTTGCAGTAGGATTGGGGATAGTACCGGAACGGCTGCTACCGGGAGTTATGTGGTTCTTTAACCGTCATTGGGGGAGGAATGGGGATAACAGTTTTGGCATTGAGTTACCCCATGAAGCGGCGTATGTTTTCGCCGGATATCCTCAAGACGTAACCCTCCAGAACCCCGCAGAGGTATGGGGGCGGGTAGTGGTAGATGCCCAAAAAGGCTTCTTTACGTTCCGCAATCAATGGCGAGATGAAAATGATTTTGTCACCAGTATTTTTGTAAAGCGAGAGAAACCTAGAGGCGGACATTGGTCATTTCCCGATGCGGGAAGTTTCCGAATTTGGGGATTAGGAGGGCGCTGGGCGACGGCGGGAATGGCATCTGATGGGAAACAGAGAGACGAAAATGTGGTGTTGTTACCGGAAAAACAGGCGGGGAAGACGGCGAAACTGACGGGATTTCAGGCAAGTGCCGATGGGTCGGGTATGGTTAGTTTACAACACCAGAATTGGTTGCGATCGCTCGCAGTAGATTATAGTGGTGCATCTGGTGTACCGGGGTTGTTTGTCTTGGTGGATCAAGTGGTTGACGCCGCAGAACCGAATCAAACCTGGATTATGCATACCCAGGAAAAGGTGACGATTCAGGGTCAACAGTTTACCCTAGAGGCGGAATCCGGGGCGACGATGCAAGGAACCTTTATTACACCCTCCGACGTGAACCTGGAATTTATCCCCAGTGAGACAGGGGGAAAGATTCAAGCCACAGGGCGCGATCGCTTTATTGTTGTCATGACCGTTCAATCCGGTACAGCGTCTGAGGTTGAGGTTCTGGGAACTGGATTTAATCCCCAAATTCAGGTAGAAAACCAGACTATTGAAATAATAGAGGATAAAATCGTATTGAAATCGCTAAAAGAGGGTGCTAACTAGCTGAATTTTATCCGGATAGAATAAATTCTATCCTGAAGAATCTCAGCAGACTTGTTTCACGAGTGTCTTTTAGGATTTATTATTATCATGTCTGGTTTTGTAATAATTGCAATGTATGCCCTGTTTTGGATGTGGTTCTTTGGCGGCTTTGCACCGAAGAAAAAACCTCCAGCGAAAAAGCAATCCCCAGAACAAGAGTTAGCAGAAGCGCTGAGTAAATATTTGGCGGCATTGAATAAACCGGGAGATGCCAAGTAGAGACGCACCACGGCGCGTCTGGGTGCAGGGGAAGCAGGGGAAGCAATGTAGAGACGTGCCATGGCGCGTCTGGAAGCTGGGGGAGATGCGGCGTGCGATCGCGAAACTACCCCAACCCATTCTCCCCTAATCCTTACCAAAAATAACCCGGTTCCACAATCGTCTGCCGTTCTTGGGGGTCATAATTCAGGCAATACTCTTGCGCGATCGCGTCTAATTCCCGCAGGCGTTTTACCTCAGTTTCCCTAATTTCCGTATCCGTGGATAACAGGATCACTTGATGAGACGCCGTGGGAAAATACCGTTCCACTAAATTACTCCGGTGAGAGGAATCTAACCGTCCTAACGGTGTATCAATCGCCACCGGAAGATGACGCCCCGAAACCCGGGCGAGTCCCCAAAGAAAGGAAATTGCTAATAGTTGCTTTTCCCCCGCCGAGAGACGGTGTTTGGGAATCGGTTGTCCTTCCGGATCATAGAGAGACAGGCTGAAGCTGTGGGTGTCAATGGCGACACGGTGAACTAAGTCGGATTTATGCAGCAGATAACGGAAGCATTCGGTAACTTCGATTTCCAGTTTGTTCAGTTTTTTCAGCGTTAATTTCTCCCGAAATAATTCTAATGTGGTTTGCACCTTGGCAATAGAATTAATAATATGCTGATTATTTTTCAGTTTAATCGTTTCATCCGCATAAGTTTCCAACTCTTTTTTCGTTTTGGTAATTTTGTTCTTGATTTCCTCACAACGGCGAGATGCATTTTCGTAAGCCGCTTTAACCTTAACCACTTGATTTTGGGCGTCAGTAAATGCCTGTTTCAGGGTGTTGTAGGCTTCAGGCGATGCGGCGGTGGCAATTTGCCGATCTAACGCATCAATTTCAGTTTCTAGGGTTTGCAGACGTTCCCGTTGGCTTTGGGCGTTGGTTTGTGCGGTTGAGAGTTCATAGTTCAGCAGGGTTTCTAGGCGAGTGATAGCGGCTTCATCGGCTAACAACCACGGTTCCTCTTGGGCGGCAATTTCTTGATCCAGTTCTTGATTGTCACTCTCTAGAAACGATTGAATCTGATTGACTCGCTTGGGGGTTAAGGAGATTTTTTTGATATACTGAATTAACCGAGCATCCCGTTCTTTCAATACCTCCCGTGTCAGTTTAATTTGGTGCTGTTTTTGTTCCTGTTCGGCTTGGGCTTTCGCTTGTTCCAGCAACGGAGAAATCAGAGACAAGGGAAGCACACCAGCCGCCAAGTCTCGCATTTCTTGACGTACCTGATTCGCTTGTTCAATCAGCGTTTCCGATTGGGCTTCCAGTTGACTGCGTTCGCTGGCAAGTTTACCGCCTTCGGAGACAAATTTATCCGAGGCTAACTGCTGTTCTTTTGCAGCATAGTCCAATTTAGATTTTAGGGCGCTTAAGTCTTGTGTCGCCGCTTCCTGTTTTTCTTTTTGGTCAATAAGTTTAGCTTCAATGTTATCTAAGGTTTCCAGTTCTTTCTGATTGGCAATATCCCGGCGCTTACGACTAGCGAGAATATCTAAATCTGTGGATAGGCGTTCAGCAAGTTCTAACCCAAGCAGGGATTGAATCGCACTTACCACTAGCGGAGGTGGAGTTTCCAATTCAGCTAATTCTTTGACTTGTTCCCCATCAAAGAGAAACAGGTTAGAAATACCCAGAGGAAGCAGATTTTCGATATAGTCATCCCAGGTATTTGCCAGGGCTTTATCGGGCCACTCTTCATCGACTAAAATACCTAGAGTATCTTTCCCATCTTTTGGGTCTTTTGTCCAATAACGGACAATTCTCAGAGTTCTAGGTTTATCCTCTTCGACGACTTCAAAGGCTAATTCAATACGAGTTTTTTCCGTGGGCGGAGTGTTACGGTTAACGCATTGGCTGAGAAAGTCGTTATAGCTTAAATTTCCCCTAGTGGAACATTGGGCGCGGGAACCGTAAAGGCTGAGGCGAATGGCGTCCATCAGAGTGGTTTTCCCGCCACCATTCATCCCGCCAAAGAGAATAATCGGATGGCTAGAATTGTTGGTTTCGGGACGGAGGTTGATGACTTGTCGCCCTTGATAGGGACCAAAGTTTTGCAGGGCGAGTTCCAGGAATATCATAGTCAGGGGCTAATGTGGACGGGCGTATAAAATCAGGAATAATCTTTAACCGAATATAAATATCACTTTATAGTAAGTTTGTAGTAAGCGCTTTAGCGCTTATGGCACTAAAGTGCCTACTACGAACGAAGCGAGATGTTTCATGCAACACCTCTACTAATTTTTTGCAGAGGACAGCCAATCTTCGTTATTTGTCCTATCCTACTCAATCCGGGTTCCCACCCCGTTATAATTGAGTCCGCGTAGGCGGACTTTGTTTGTGTAGCAGCGATTTTAATCGCCGTGGCAAAAAGGGGAAAACAAAGGCTATCCATCTACATCTTCAGTATCCTCTGAATCGGGTTCAGGGAATTTCAAACTCGCCCAGGATAGCTGTTTAGGTTTCTCTTCCTTAGGCTTATCCCAAGCCTGTCTCAATTCATGAACTTCTGACAAATCCTGTTTGATATCTTGAACTGTATTTTTTAGATGTCGCTGATAGTGGGCGTGGTCAATCGCGTCTTCTCTAGAACGAGAACTGCTATTAAAGCATTTTTCCAGGCTTTCATAGATACCGCGTCGGGATTTAGCATGATATTGGTGTTCAGTGTCCAGAAGTTTTGCCATAAGTTCCAGATGCATTTCATCCTGGTCACAGATTTCTTCTAAGACTGTCCATTCATCACTCCCTAAAAGTTTGCGTTCGGCGCTAGGGCGGGAATCTTGGAAGGGTTCGCCTGTGACTTCTTCATAGATGCGAGGTAAGCTGTCGTCAAATTCATGCTTTTCTTCTAACCAGATACGGCGAATTTCGCTAAGTTCTTCTGGAGTAATTAGAGTGATGTCGCGCATCTCTGGGGGCGCAGTATTCCGGACATGGGTTTGGGCTTCTAAAACGCGCCTTAACCAATGTTCCCGCCAGTATTTCGTATAGGGACCATGAATCGGTTTAACGGAGATTTCACCATCAACATTGCGTTCAAAGAGTTCAACTTTACCGTAAATACGGCGGAAGTCTCTCTTATCGTGATCATCTTTAATATCCAAATCATTGCGAATATCCAGCAGAGGCTGCATCCACTCTTTCTCCTCATCATTTTGGATCATTGCCTCCATAGACTTATCTTTATTAACCATGGTGCAAACCCAACAACCAAACCGGGAATCCCCACAGCTAGGGGTTGAGGTATCAATAACCAAGGGACATTCATTATCGGCTGTAGCCCCCCGATACATGGAGAATAAGTCTTTGTTGTTATTACCCCAGGGATTTTGCCACTGCATCAAATAAAGCCAAACTTCATCAGTTCGCCAATCTTCAATAGGAAGGTAAATAAGAGAGTTAGGACGACTGGGATTGGTATTTAATCGATCGCGCACCCGCCACTCTCTATGTTTAGCCATATTTGCCGCCCGTTTGACACTTTCAGCTTTGCGAGTTCCCAAAACCAGAATCACCTCACCGTTCGTTCTAATCACTTCGCGGATGAAAGAGTCAGCTGGTTTAATTTTTAAGCGTTCCGTACACCATCTAAATCGATTTCTGGGGGCGGGATAGCCTTTGCCAATTAAACAAACCCAAAAGGTATCTTGAATAGCCGGATACGTGAGATGAGGTTGGATCGGCATTCCTTGCTTTTGGGCAGCTATCTTCATTCGATCCAAAGATTTACGTACCCAAGCCGTAACAATAGGATTTTCTACTAGCGTGTCATTAGTAATAACATGAATTGTTTTCGTGCGTTTTTCGGGGGGTAGGGCTGCGATCGCACTCCATACTAGCTGCAATACAACTGTACTATCTTTTCCCCCTGACCAACCAATAACAAATGGTATATTATCCTCGCAATATAACGTTTGTATTTCTTGAGTGAGTTGTTCTATGTCTTCCACTAACTCAGCCACAGTACGTGGTGGGAAGAGTGACATCTGTTGGTTATCTGTCATACCTGAAATCTCGTTAATACTACTGTGATTGATGACTGATTAGGTTACAAACTTAGTTTGGCGATGCCATTGAAGTGCCTCAAGTCGGGGAAAATATTCCTCAGAACTGGGCAGTAATATAGTTTCGCCATGAAAATCCTTCATCGGTCTACTATGTGGTGATTCTTCTTGTAAGTCATTAGCGATTATGATTTTGTAGTTGTCATCTAGACAAAACCAACCATGGTCAAATGCCCAATGATGATTCTTGCAGAGTGATAATCCATTGTCTATTTTACTATCATAAAACTCGGAGAAAGGTTTAATATGTGCGCCATCTACTATGTTTTGAGTAAGGGTACGAGTGATTTTTAGTCTACAGAAGGCACATCTATAGTCATAGATATGCACTACAGTTTTTCGGAATATAGAATCTCTAAATAGAGACTTTTTCAAATAAAACCTTGGTCGTTTTTCCGATTGGGTAGGACAGCTAGCTTGTTCACCTTCCTCGTCTTGGCTACTATCTTGAAACGCTTGATTAATTTTGAGAATTTCCTCTAATGCTTTTCCTTGAGATGAAAACCAAGCGGCAACAAGGGCATCAACTAATTCTTGTCGATGATTCTGGTCTTGGATTAACTCAAAAAGTTGATCATCTAGATAGGCATAATCAACATCACGTCTTAACGTGTTGATTGTTTGCGGACGACCTCCATCGTAAGCAGCACTAAATTGCAGATGCCAAAATCGACCTTCGCTATTCTTTAAATGAAAGAAGGGTAAAGCAAAATCACTATTTTTAAACGCTTCAGTGTTCAGCAAACTCCAATATCGTTTAAACGTATCAATTAATTCCTCTGAAATGACAACCTTATTCTCTTGGATTAATCCTTGGGAAATTAAATCAATGACAGACAACAACAGTACAGGTTGATTTAGGGCTTTGCCTCCTCGTCGCTTATTCTTATATACATTGATTTTAGGGAAGCAATCGCAGTAGAAAGCAAGCGTTCGCCGAGTTTCTGATTGCTGTCCTTGACTCATCTCTGCCTCCTGACTCAATCATTTGTCTCTGATCACCTTTTTTCGTCCGTAGCTAAAACGAATTAACCTGGACTAAGTTAAGCTGGATGTAAATAGGGGTGATCATTTTAATTTCATCCAATCTTCTAACTCCGTCCAAATCTTGCCACTACAAGCGATATAACCAACTTGTTCATTGGTTCTAGCATCCAAAACTTGCCCACCTGTCCAGTTCCCCCCACCTAACTCATACTCCAGAATATATCCTTGACAGATTTGAGAGGCTTCCTCAAGGGAGTGAACAGGTAATTTTAGAGTAGGGACGCCAATATCCTCAGTCTGTCTAAAATCCGGATTCCCACAAGCCGAAAGAATCACGATAAATTGGTCTGTATTCCGCCGAATAAACCGTTGTTTTTGCTGGTCTTGTTGACGACTATTCTCCCTCCCGACTAAACCACTAGCATTCTCTAACTCTTCCTCCTGTGAAGTTAACGGTAAACCCAAATACCCTTTCAAATAAGCCACCATCCGCCCTATACTGGTTCGCGATCGCGAAATCTGACCCTTGACCATAATCCGCCCCTCCCAATCGGGATTAGAACGCGACCAGTCAATTCGCCGCAATTCCTGCAACCGTTCCTCCCAGCTATGGGGATAAACCGAGAGTAACACTGACCCTACCGCCCCCAATCCCAAAAGTGCGAGTCCATGACTATGAACATAATCCTGTCGCATCTCCCTGGCGCTTACAGTCCGTTGTCTCACCGCCTCCCAATCTGGAATACAATAACTCACAGCTTGCCAATACCGGATTGCCAAATCAATCTGCTGTTCCAATTCAGCCGTCTGCCAATCCGCCAATAGCATAGACGTAGCATTATAAAGGGTATGCAGCGTAAATAGCTTCCCCGATCGCACGGGTAATGTCCGATGTTCCTGATCGGTTAGGGTTCGGAACACATTAATATTTCTAATCACCGCTTTGACCACCGTTGCTTGGGGATGGTGATGATCATAGAGAATCGCCAGGGAAGCATCGGGATGAACCCCATAACGATTGAGATCCAAAAACATCTGCTGGGAATAGCGCAACCCAATATCCAACACTAAAATAACCGCCACTGTCTCATACCCCAACGCCGGATTCTGCTTCAGCGCCCACTCAAACGCCGCGCAGCGATGTTGTCCATCAGTAATCTGAAACCGCGCATCCATGGGAACTCGTAAACGCCCCATTTTTCGCCCTTCTTTCTCAGTACCAATCGGTTCAAAATTAATATCAGCATCAATCGCGGCGGTAATCGCGGAAACGGTATAATTATCAGGATTATTCAGAATATAGTTAGCAATATCTGGGACTCGTTTAGAATTAAGCGATCGCGCGACTCTCTGATCCGGTGGATTCTCCTCATCCTCCCTCCCAAACAGCTTAGGAATAAATCGCACCGGACACATCGACACATAATATTCCCGTCCCGCTTGAATCCCTCGAATGGCGGGTAAAACGTACTCGAAGGAAGGAATCAGTCCTTGGTGATTGGTCATTTGTCATTCATCCTTTGTCCTTTGTCCTTTGTCCTTTGTTATAGGTTTAGTAATAAAATTGGGTTTATTTCCATTGATTTACCGATTAGGAATTTGGGTTTTGCCATTCATCGTGTTCCAGTCGTGCTAATGTTGTTGCTGCATCCGCTAACATTAAGGCAATATTCACACGCGCAACCTGATTTTTGGCAGCTTTCAACTCACCTGCGAGAAGTTGCACTCGTGTCCGATACGCCTCGATAGAATTCGGATCTAATACTTTTACTGGGTTACTCATTGTAGTTATTAAAATATTGGTTCATGGAGGATTTTGTTGATAGGTTCTCGGTGAAAAGTAAGATCCTCTCTTACTCCCCTCTCCCAAGCTTGGGAGAGGGGCTGGGGGTGAGGGCTGTAGCTGTTGGCTAAACCCACCCCAACAAGCCCTCACAGGTGACATCCCTAGTATGGCACAATTTTAGTTTTTAAAAACTGATTTGACATAAAAATATTAAATTAGTTATTTTTAAAAACAGACTAAAATATTATAAAACCGATGAGTAGCCCCGACAAGCCCAAAGCAGACATCGCCAGCCAAATCCTGGAACAAGACAGCCAGGATCGACAGGCGCTAGCCCTGCTATTGGATCGCCATTTAGCCAGAAGCGATCGCCTCCTCGTCCAGAAAACCCAGATGGGGAGTACCGAAGCCTTTATCGGGTCTGTCACCCTCGAATGGTTAGATAGCCGCGTCCGTTTCGCCTCCCAACTCCCCCTATTCCGGCAAAAATTCGACCCCCAAACCGACAACGTCATCCGGGACGAAGAAACCGTCGATGAAATCCTCCAACGTCCCCTCGACTGGTCCCGTCAAGCCCCCCTCACCCAATACCTCGCCGCCCGCCAAGCCCACAAATTCCCCGCCGTTCTCGTCGTCCACAGCCCCACCTGGGTAGACAATCCCAAAGCCAAGGAATGGGATAAACAAGGACGCGCCCGCCAGTCTGCGGCGGATTTCATTCCCCTTGACCAAAACCAAACCGTCGGACTCCTGGATGTCTCACCCTCCGTATCCATCTTCGCCCTAGATGGTCAACACCGACTCATGGGGGTCCAGGGACTCATGACCTTACTCAAAACCGGGAGACTACAACGTTATAACAAAAACAAAAAACCCGTGGGCGGAGTAATTACCATAGACGACCTAATCGACGAATACCAACTCAAGCCCGCTTACCTGCAAAGTCTCGCCCAGGAAAAAATCGGTATTGAATTCATCCCCGCTGTCGCCAAAGGCGAAACCCGCGACGAAGCAAGGCGGCGCGTCCGGTCGATTTTCGTCCACGTCAACTTAATGGCATTACGCTTAAGTAAAGGACAACTCGCCCTATTAAATGAAAATGACGGTTTTTCCATCGTCGCCCGCAAAATAGCCGTCAACCATCCCTTATTAAAAGAAGTCTCTGGACGCAACCCCCGTGTTAATTGGGATAGCGCCACCGTCGCCGCCAAATCCACCGTATTAACCACCCTCCAAGCGTTAAATGAAATGTCTCAACGGTATCTAGACCATCAATTCCCCCACTGGAAACCGCCGGAGAAGAAAGGGTTAATCCCCATGCGTCCCGATGATGAGGAATTAGAAGCCGGAATTGACAGCTTTAATCAATTTTTTGACCACTTAGCCAGCTTACCCAGTTATCAACGATTGGAACAAGGAGAGGAAACACCCCAGTTACGCCGTTTCAGCTTTGAGAAAAATGGCGGTGAGGGGAATATCCTCTTCCGTCCCGTGGGGCAAATTGCCTTTACCCAAGCATTAGGAATTGTCGTATTTCAGAAAAAGTTATCGTTGAAAACGGTATTTAAGAAACTCTGTAAATACGATGCCGAAGGGGGATTTAGTCAGATGGAGACACCCCAATCCTTGTGGTATGGGGTATTATTTGACCCGAATAAGAAGCGAATCATGGTATCAGGACGAGACTTAGCCGCCCGATTACTAATTTATATTATTGCCGGGACAGAAGATGGGATGGAAAAGGCAGAACTGCGGCGAGAATTAGCCGAAGCCAGAACAATTGAGGGGAAAGCGGTAGGGTTTAATGGTAAATTTGTCAAGCCCAGAGATGTGGGACTTCCACCTGTGTTGTGAATCCTGATAGATTGTGTGGAATTGAATTGTAATTGTAACCGTAGGGGCGACCCGCTTAAGCTGTTCGGCATTTAAACCTTAATATCAATAATAGGGTTGCCACTACTAACGGCGATGGGTTTACTATTATTAGCCAAGAGCCTAATCCCTTCTACAATGGGGGTGACGTTGATATTAACAATGAAGGTAATGTTGTTTTCATTGATGGAGATTATAGCCGCCGTGAAACAAATTTCTCTATAGTTGTCAGTGATGGAGTCAATTACACAACTATCGCTGAAACGAGTAACTCCTTTCCAGCCAATAATTTTGCTAGTGATTTAGCGATCAATAACAATGGACTTGTCGCCTTTGGATCGTCTTTCGATGATGGATTCAGTGCTAGTGCTATCTTTACTGGTAATGGGGATTCAATTACTCCCATAGCTGACACTGACGATATATTTAGTAACTTCGGCAATCTTTCACTTAACGATTCGGATACTCTCGCTTTCACTGCTTCCCTAGATGATGGAAGTCAAGGTATTTTCACCAGCAATAATGGTGGCTTCACCACCCTCGTTGATACTAGCGGATCATTTAGTTCCTTTTTTGGGTGGGTTAGGACAGGCGACGGTACTTTTGTATCACTTGATAGCCTGGTTATCAACAATAATGGCACTGTAGCCTTTGAAGCTGTACTTGACACCGGAGAGTACGGGATTTTTACTGGAGCCAATCCAGTTGCTGATAAAGTAATTGCCATCGGTGATCCACTTTTTGGCTCTACCGTGACCCACTTACAATACTCCGGAAAAGGATTTAACGATGCAGGTCAAGTTGCATTTTTGGCGCAACTAGCTGACGGTTCTAGTGGCATTTTTCTGGCTGATCCCGATCCTAATGCTGTTGTCCTTGATTGGGGAGGACACATAACCAAGCCGATTCCGGCAACTCTCAAACCGATCGAAATCGATGATTTTTCCGGGCAAGAAACCTTAGTTGAGTCTCCTGGGTTGAGTTGTACTAATTATTTCGGGTCACCGATTTGTCAAAGTATATTCCAAGAACCGCAAAATCGCCTGGGGTTTGGCTTTGCCCTACCTTCAGATCCTGATTTTTGGGCGGGTACAACAGTTGTGGAAGATGCTGTGAGTGTCAAGCTATTTGATGCTGGCGAGAACCTTCTAGGAACGCTTTGGGGTGATGCAACAATAGATCCATTGTTTCTGTTTCCATCTGGATTCTTTGGTGTCGAAAGTACCGTGCCTTTTATACGTGCTGAGATACAGCCTTCTAACTACGGAATCTTTGATTACCGTAGTGACGGTATTGTTTTCGACAATCTGAGGTACGAATTGGTTGATCTGACAGAACCTGCCACAGTTCCAGAACCTGCAACAGGACTAGGACTACTTGTGATTAGTACCATTGGTGCAGGTTCAGCACTAAGACACAAACAGAAGTAGAATCTAGCCAAGAAGAAAACACCTCTAGAACACCAGTCCAGTAATTGAAATCGATGCTATAAGTCCGCTCGTATAGAATGAATAGGGTATCTGCTTACTGGGTGCGATCGCGAGACTGGGGTATATTTCACATAAATACATATCCAATATAAGGTCTGTAGGGGCGAGTCGCTGCACTCTCGTTAATCGGAAACCGATTACTTTTATTGACTCGCCCTCCCTAATGCAAAAGGATGAAGGGCGGGTTTTGTTGATAGGTTATTGGTCTATACCAAAATTAAACGGCTAAACCCGCCCCTACATTTTACTCATCATTCATTACTTTTTAAGCAGCTTTGTTAATTTACCTAGTTTACCCATTCGACAGGCAAAGAATTTAGCGATCGCGAAGTCTTTACTTACACTTTACAAAGGTTGGTAATACGGTAGTTTGAGGCATTTTTTTAACCGATAAAGAGTCTTGTTGTCATCAGCAAATTCGCGTAAAGCGATCGCGTAGTATAACTGAGACGATTATCCACCGTAAGCTGACTGTTCAAACCAACGAATCTTCTGGGTTTAGCCTCAAACGCGGAAAGAGTACTTTACCCTAGATATCGCCGATAATATAATTAATTCAGTTGGCTGGCACAAAAATGGAAACTCTAACCCTGAACGTACCCCCTACCGTCGGTTTAACCGACGAGCAATTTTATCAACTTTGTGTGGCGAATGAACAATGGCGTTTAGAACTCACCGCTGATGGAGAATTAATGATTATGCCCCCAACAGGTGGAGAAAGTGGCATCAGAAATGCAGATTTGACCACAGATTTGAATCTGTGGAATCGTCGAACCCGGCTGGGAAAAGTGTTTGACTCGTCCACGGAGTTTCGATTACCCAATAATGCCAAACGTTGTCCCGATGTATCCTGGGTAATCCTGGAACGATGGCAAGCCTTATCGCCTGAACAACGGCGACGCTTTCCGCCCTTATGTCCAGACTTTGTGATTGAACTTCGTTCTGAAAGCGATTCGCTCCAAGGTTTGCGTGCCAAAATGTTAGAGTACCGGGAGAATGGCGCCCGTTTGGGTTGGCTGATTGATCCGCAAACGCCCCTAGTGGAAATTTATCGACCATTCGTTGATGTCGAACAAATCAATTTTTCTATTGACGAACCGCCTATCCTTTCAGGGGAAGATGTATTACCGGGTTTTGTTCTCGATTTAACGGTTATATTGAATCCTTAAACTTCTGATTCAATCCACTTTATAGCGTTTATCCTTGTGTGGGTGTGTGGGCGCAAGGATGGTGCCCCTACAGCACCCTTTGTATGGGTTATATAGCAACCGCAATAGCGGTTAGGACACATCATTTATGTAGAGACGTTGCATGCAACGTCTCTACAATGATGCTCAGCATGACAGATTCTACCTTAGACTGCAACTTGGTATTAACCCTACGCATTTAGGAACCGTTATAGAAATCGGCTCAAATCAAACTCGTCTTCAGTCACCTCTTGTTTAAACCGTTGTGCATTCAAAACTAACACTAATCGCTCCGAATAATCCACCGCCCCCCGTAACTCGTCTCGTAATATCTCCAACCCCCCATGGGCATATTCTTCAAAAATATGAATCCTTTCCTCCTCTGCTTTGGTGTCAAAGGTGGAGAGAATTTTGGCATCTTTGGTTTCGACAAGCGCCAAAAGTTTAATTAGTGCGTCATATCCCCTCGATACAAATATCTCTAACCCAATCGGTGCGGGCTCTTTCTTGGCAATTGTTCCCAGAGGCGATCGCTTCCTGCGCTTGACACCCAACGCCGCTGCAAATGCGATAACGTCAGCATACGTTTGAAAGGGTCCGGTTGTCTCGGCTGATGCGGTTAACGCTTTGACTAAATCGGCTTGATCCTTGGCAATTCGGATGCGATTGACGCCCATTCCCCTGATATCCTCCTATTTTCGTCATTCGTCATTTGGTCGGGGCGGGTTTTGCAGCCAAGCTAGGAATAACAATCAATATTAGTCCCTAAACCCGCCCCTACACACAGACGTGCCATGGCTCGTCTCTACATGTTCCTCATCTCCCCCAGCTTCCCCATCTCCCCCATCTCCCCCAGCTTCCCCTGCTTCCCACCCGACACCCTATCGAGTTTGCTGAATGTAGACTAAAATACCCTGTGCGATCGCCTGGGCAATTTGGCTGCGAAATTCTGGTGTGGCAAGTCTCGGCGCATCCTCAGCCCCAGTAACAAACCCCACTTCCACTAACGCAGAAGGCATAGAGGTGCGTCGGATGACAAAAAATCTGCCTTGTTTCACGCCGCGATTCCGCATTCCGGTACTCTGTAATAGACTGTTTTGAATCGCTTCGGCTAGCCCTCGCCCATTGGCATAATAATAGGTTTCCACGCCATTCACATCGGGACGACTCAGACTAATCGCATTGGCGTGGATACTGACAAATAGGTCAACATTCGTTTGTTCCGCCAGTTGAACTCGCCCTCTCAGGCTAATAAATCGGTCATCTGATCGCGTTAATATCGTTTGTACACCCTGTTGTTCCAAAAGTGCTGCAACCTGGAGAGAAATGGGCAAAATTACGTTCTTCTCCTGCAAGCCACCAATTCCCACAGCGCCGGGATCTTTACCCCCATGTCCTGGATCAAGCATCACCACAACGCGACTATTGCGAACGCCAGGAAAGACAGTCGGGGGCGGTGAACTCTCTGGCGGTAATCGTTCCGGTGGCGGTACGGGAAGCGAACCTGTTGGCGGTAACGAGACTCTCCTCTGTCGCAGGGATAGGGCTAACAATTGTTCACTGGGTTGATTGAGTTCGCCAATCTGGGTATTTCGATCCGGTTGCACCACAATCACTACAGTACGCGAATCAGGCTGGCGTAGTCTTACCTGAGATAACGGACTATTTACGCCTAACTGAGGTCCTTGAATTTGGTCAGCCAGTTGAGCATCTGGGATGGTAATTTGGAACTGATTGGCGTTAGCATTCCAATTTCCCCGCGCCCGAATCCGTCCATTCGCCCGGATTAATAATTGAGTCCCATTTTGGGCGATGTCCACCGATTCAATCGTGGCGAGACTTGTAGTCGCCGTGGGTTCTCTATCGGATCGTTGCGGCGATAAGTCCTGAAGCTGGGACGCCGAAATTCCCCTGGGTAATAATACCAAACCACCAACAGAACTATAATTCATCTGCCAGTCGGGACTCTCGCGATTCACGTTTAAGGTGATGCGAGTTGGGGATGAACCCGACGATTGGGACAATTGAATTTGGCTGACCCCATAGCGATTCACCGACACTGTTTGATTGAGTAAGTCTGGGGGTAGTGTAATTCCTTCTACATCAAACTCAATGGTTTCGCGATCGCGACTCCGTTCCACCTGAATCTCTTTGGCTTCCCCCTCATTGGTGCGAATGAAAAACCCATCCCGTGTCACCTGAATCGGATCAACTTGCACAGTTGACTCGGTTCTGTCGGGAGAGGGTTCCGGTGGTGTGGGACGAGGTGGGGTTTGGGGGGGAGGAGTTATTGGCGGTAGGGGACGAGGTGCAGATGTGGTGGTCCGCTGGGGAGTGGGAATTTGCACAAACCACTGTCTCGGCGACGCCCCCCGAAACTGAATCTGTTGGGGGTCTATGGTATAGCCCGGTGCAATTTCTACCACAATTCGCGTCGTCTGGCGGTCAAATTGTCCCACCCGAATTTCCCGAATTCCTCCCCCCACCGACTGGCTGACGCTGGGGCGCCCTAATGTCGTACCCGGTAAATCAATCACCAGGCGCAGGGGATTGGGAATCAGTTGGGCTGTGGGTTGAACGCTACCATCTGTGGTAAATTCCAGTTGATTTTGACTCGCATCAAATCGCCACAGCAGAAGTCTGGCGGCTTCTGCGGGTAATGAAACCAGAAACGTACTCCAGAAGCTAATAAGTAGCAGTAGCCACTGAATTTTCCTCATTCCCCTACCCTCACGATTAATCGTTTAACTACCAATTGCTTGCTCAATGTCAGCTTGGTCTAGTTTACGTCCAATTAACACTAATCGAGTTTGGCGAGATTCGCCATTGTGCCACAGTCGATCATAGAATGAATCGAAGCGATTGCCGACTCCCTGTAAAACTAGGCGCATGGGTTTATTGGGTACAGACACAAACCCCTTGATCCGGTAAATCTCCTGCTGTTGCACGAGTTGTTGCAGTTTGGCGATTAGGGGTTTGGGTTCAAAGGCTTGATCGGATATAAATTGGACGGAATTAATCTCGTCATCATGGTCGTGGTCTTCCTCGGTATCATGATGACTGGGACGATTATCTAAGTTATCCTCGACGGCGGCGTTAAAACCGAGCAAGAGTTCCGGCTGAATTTGTCCCTGATCACAAGGGATAACTTTAACTCCTGTGGGTAATTGATCCTGTAACCAGTCTTTGATCCTCCTCAGCGTCGCCTCATCCACTAAATCTACCTTCGTCAGCAAGACTAAATCCGCACAAGCCAATTGGTCTTCAAAGAGTTCCTCAATTGGGGTTTCATGGTCTAAATTGGGGTCAGCTTGGCGTTGGGCTTCTAAGGCATTAATGTCACCGACTAACGTTCCGGCGGCTAACGCTTGACAATCGACCACCGTGATTACTCCATCCACGGTAGCACCGTTGCGAATGGGAGTCCAACGGAAGGCTTGAACTAAGGGTTTGGGTAAGGCTAATCCAGAGGTTTCAATTAGCATACAATCGATGCGATCGCGCCGTTGCAAGAGTTGCTGCATTGTCGGGTAGAATTCTTCCTGAACTGTGCAGCACAAGCAGCCATTGGTCAGTTCGACAATATTATCGTTGGGATTGTCCTCTTCATCACAAATTTGGCAGGAACGCAATAACTCGCCATCAATACCCACTTCCCCAAACTCATTCACCAGAACCGCTATTTTACGTCCTTGGTTGTTTTGCAGTAAATGGCGCATCAATGTGGTTTTGCCAGAACCGAGAAAGCCAGTAATTACAGTTACGGGAATTTTATGCATGATTATTTAACCTCAAGATAAGGGTGGAATTCGTGCCAAAATGCCTTTTTTTAGGGGTTCAGGTCGTTTTGACCAAGGCAATAAACCATCGGGTTGGCTATGATATAAACTGGCACAATCTAGGATAGCCGCTGCTGTTTTGGGTAATGTCTCTACATCAACGGGTAAATCCCCAAATAGGTAAGTGTATTTAGATGATGCCGCTAAAGAAACCGCACAAGGGCGACTACAAGCACTCATACATTCAACAGATTGAAGTTTAAATTCATCTCGGAGTGACCAATTTTGGTGGAGTTCCTGCAATGGTTCTAGCAGTTTTTCACCACCACTTTGACCAACTCGCTTGCCATCTTGCCAGGTACTCGCGCAGGTTGTACAAATAAATAGGGTATGTTGATCAGTCATTGTGTTTAATTACAGAATTATTCTGGGGTCATGAAGGGCTAAAACCGTATCAGTTCTAGGGATTTCATGCGGGTTGTGGCTTGACGCGATCGCTTGTTGCTTGCCAGCCGTTTCTAAAGACAGTTCACTATCTTTTATTTCAACGTAAATAGCAGCATTCTAAAATTAGGGAGAATGGCTAGTACCGCTAGGCAGAATTCAATAGTTAAACGTCTTGATCCGGGGTTTGGCTAGTTTGAATAGTCGGTGAACCTATGCCTGTATGGATTAGTAATCTTTACCTAGACTGATGCCGCAATTTCTCTAGGATTTGCTTTAATCGTCTGAATTTTGGCAATAATGTTTGAACTCCCATCCGTACCTCGCAGATGAATCATCGAAAAGTTATCTGTCGGTGGGCATTCTGACTTAGAAACAAGGACTCATTTCTTCACAGTTGCGGGACAGCGCCGGATTTACACCGAACTTTCCCCGTTACCTCCAATGGCTGCTCCCCATTAGAACCGACCGAGAGTAATACTTTACCATGTCGGTTCGGCAAGGACTACCCTTTTTCGCTTTTCGCTGAGTGGCGGGATTTCCTGCTGACCCCAAAACCTGTGCCAAAACGATAAGCTGGTTTTATAGGGATGATTAGCTCAATCTATCAAACTAGGCATAATCACCCAATGTCGTGGGATTTTCACAGGGGAGAACATGATTAAATCCTGGATGGTAATTGGGACTGTAACCTTGCTAGTGGCGTTTGCTGGTAACTGGTTAACGTCCGATGATGTCCGATGGTTCAACCGCCTGCGCCGTCCCCGATGGTTGACATTTGAGTCGGCGATTCCTTTCATCTGGACGGTGGTTTTTATTTGTGGAGGATGGTCAGCTTATGTGGTATGGGAACGTAATCCTGGGAGTTCTCAAACGTGGCTGGTTTTGGGGTTATATTTGCTGTTGGAAATAGTAACAATTGCCTATACGCCAGTAATGTGCCGATTTCGCAGTCTCAAGGTGGGTACGATGATTGGGGGGGCGGGGGCTATATTGAGTATTATTTTGGCACTTTTAGTTTATTCTATCTCAGTTTGGGCATCGGTTTTGCTGTTGCCTTATATTATTTGGAGTCCGATTGGAACCTACACGACTTGGGCGATGATTCGACTGAATCCGGAAGCGGAATAGGTATGGATTGAAGCAGGCGATCGCTCCCCAATTTGAGTGCCTTAGCCTAACCGATAACACATCAATCAGATAATTAATATTTCCTCAACCTGATCAAGACTATCAAAGTGGCTCTCCTGTACATAAGGTGATAAATTTTCCTTATATGTGTAGCGATTGGCTTGATTTGAAGAAAACCTAGCTTAATCGCTTAATTAGTTGGGTTTCCTTCGTCAACCCAACCTACAAGCATTACACCGTGGGACTTTGGCTTAATTCATAAGACTTTATTATCACCCTAAGTACG